>NZ_JPXY01000017.1:0-132722 GCF_000771895.1 Gallibacterium genomosp. 2 | reverse complement strand
GATTTGTCCTATACCAGATATATTTAATGACAAAAAACATCCTCGACAGCGATTGCATTTGGTGGTATCTCGGGTAAAAGAGAACTTTAATTCTTAAACTATTTTTAGGTGATCTATGAAAACTTTCAAAACATCTTTCATTTTACTTACTACAGGATTATTACTTTCTTGTGCTGATATCTATTATGCTAGGAATCCTGATGCAGTTTTTGATTGGATTAAATTTATTGATAATAAAGGAAATGTGCAAGAAGCAACTTTTTTTAAAACTGTAACAACTAAAAAAGAAGATTCAAAGGGTTCAATTAATATAAAGACTACATTTAGTGGTGTTACTTCTCATAGAGAACTGGCAGATTTGTATTTACTTGATGCATATGATGAAAATATTTACTTAGGAATTGTGAATAAATCTGGAGATAGATATTTTTCACCATATAGTAAAGATGATATATTAAACCTAAAAGCAGAGCGTTATTTTGATTTATATGAAATTGGAAAGGGGAGAATCTCTCAAACTACTTATTTTTCCAAGAATAAATTATGTCAAGATTTTATATCTAAAAATGGTATATTGCTGAATATCGCATCTAATTACTATGATTTAAGAAATGAAAATACTTTTTATACTTTATTTATAAAAGCAAAATTGAATAATAAGAAAATACTTGATAAAGTCGATTATTCTTATGAGATTACAGCTAATACTGCACAGCAAAAAGAGAAAATAAAAAGAGCTATTACAGATCAAGAAGTTGAGAAACTAGTTTTAGTAAATCTCTCTGAAAAAGCTGGTTTCTTAGACCATTTTATTTGTACAAAATAATTCAAATTTTACTGAATTAATACTTAGTTAGATTTAGAGAAACAACATGACAAAAACCTTCCTCGCCGAGATCGGCACTGAAGAGCTACCACCGAAGGCTCTGAAAAAATTAGCGGTGGCATTTAAAGACAACGTAGAGCAAGAGCTCACTCAAGCAGGTTTGGCGTTTGATGCGGTTGAATGGTTTGCTAGCCCTCGCCGTTTAGCGGTGAAAGTGTTGGGGTTGGCGGAAGCACAACCGAGCAAAGAAGTGGAAAAACGTGGGCCTGCTGTTACAGCGGCGTTTGATGCGGAGGGCAAGCCAACCAAAGCAGCTGAGGGTTGGGCGAGAGGCTGCGGCATTAGTGTGGATCAAGCGGAGCGTTTGACTACGGACAAAGGCGAATGGCTGGTGCATCGTGCTGTGATTGAGGGGCAACCGACTAAAAATCTTCTGCTAGGCATTATCAGCAATGCCCTTGCGAAATTACCAATTCCAAAAACAATGCGTTGGGGTGATAAAAGCGAACAATTCGTCCGCCCTGTGCATACGGTAACGTTGCTGTTTGGTGATGAGCTAATCGAGGGCGACATTCTTGGCGTGGCGAGTGGCAGAACGATTCGTGGACACCGTTTCTTAGGCGAACAAGAATTGACCATTGAAAATGCCGAACAATATCCTGAAATTTTAGAGAAAAAAGGCAGCGTGATCGCTGATTTTGAACAACGTAAAACAATTATCCGCCAAGACGCTGAAAAAGCAGCAGCAAAAATCGGTGGCGTTGCAGATATTGAGGATGATTTGCTTGACGAAGTAACCTCATTAGTTGAGTTCCCAGTGGTGATGACTGCAAAATTTGAGGAGCGTTTTTTAGCTGTGCCAGCGGAAGCTTTAGTTTATACAATGAAAGGTGATCAGAAATATTTCCCTATTTATGATCAAAACGGTAAGTTATTACCTAATTTTATTTTCGTTTCCAATATCAATCCGCAAGATCAATCTTCAGTTATCGAAGGAAATGAAAAAGTGGTGCGTCCACGTTTAACGGACGCAGAATTTTTCTTTAAAACCGATTTAAAACAGCGTTTAGAAGACAATCTTCCACGCCTTAAAACCGTATTATTCCAACAACAACTCGGTACATTATTTGATAAAACTGAGCGTATCGAAAAACTCAGTGGTGAAATTGCTGCACAAATTGGCGCAGATGTTGCAAAAGCGGAACGTGCCGGTTTGTTGTCTAAATGCGATTTAATGACCAATATGGTGTTTGAATTTACTGATACACAAGGCGTAATGGGAATGCACTATGCTCGCCACGACGGGGAAGATGAAGAAGTCGCGGTAGCGTTGAATGAGCAATATATGCCGCGTTTCGCCGGTGATGAGCTTCCACATTCTCTTGTGGCTTGTGCAGTGGCATTGGCGGATAAATTAGACACATTGACCGGGATTTTTGGCATTGGTCAGCACCCGAAAGGGGATAAAGATCCGTTTGCTTTACGCCGTGCAGCGTTGGGTGTGTTGCGGATTATTGTTGAGAAAAAATTACCACTTGATTTGGTTGATTTGGCACAGAAAGCAACCGCATTATATGGTGATAAATTAAGCAATGCTAATGTGGTTGAAGAAGTGGTTGATTTTGTACTTGGTCGTTTCCGTGCTTGGTATCAAGAAGAAGGTATTTCGGTAGATGTGATTCAGGCAGTATTGGCTTGTCGTCCGACTAAACCAGCAGATTTTGATGCACGAGTTAAAGCTGTTAATCATTTTCGTACTTTAGATGCAGCTCAGGCACTAGCTGCAGCAAATAAACGTGTACAAAATATCCTTTCCAAAGTTGATGGCGTGTTGCCAGAAAATATTGATCTCTCATTGTGCTGTGAACCTCAAGAGATCAATTTAGCAGAACGTGTATTGGAATTGCAACGTGAGTTGCAACCATTATTTGAAAAAGGCGATTATCAAACTGTATTGAGCCGTTTGGCCGATTTGCGAGAAAGCGTTGATAGTTTCTTTGATAATGTGATGGTAAATGCTGAAGATGAAAAACTTCGTCAAAATCGTTTAGCCTTATTGAAAAACTTGCGTGATCTGTTCTTTAAAATTGCAGATATTTCGTTATTACAATAACGTTAATTGAATTTGAAAAATTTAGAGGAAGGACCGAATAGTGAATGAATATTCGGTCTTTTTTGTTTTTGTTATTTCATACTAAGAAAGTCCGCCGCTGTATTAATATAATTTTGTGCGGAAATTCGTAAGAATTTGCTTTCTTCTTCAGTTAATGGACGAATCATTTTGACAGGAGAGCCAAGATAGAGATAACCGCTAGTTAGGTGCTTTCGCGGTGGGACTAAACTACCGGCGCCAATGATAACGTCATCTTCAATGACAGCATCATCTAAAATAATGCTACCCATTCCGACTAAAACTCGATTTCCTATAGTACAACCGTGTAAAGTAACACTATGACCGACAGTAACATCTTCTCCGATTTTCAAAGGAGAACCCTTAGGATGTTCTGTAGTGGATCGAGTAGTATGCAGTACACAGAGATCCTGTATATTGCTGCGTGCGCCAATGCGAATATCATTCACATCACCACGCAAGACAGCTCCAGGCCAAACGGAAACGCTATCATCAAGCCAAACTTTACCAATAACGGTAGCCGCTTCATCGACATAAACATCTTTGCCTAATTGTGGTGTGAAAGATAAGTAATTTCGGATTGCCATAGTTGATTGCCTCTAGATGGAAAAGAAATGGTCAGCGAATGCTGACCACGGGAAATTAAGGATTACGTTTAAATTTGCTGAAGTCTGGTTGACGTTTTTCATTAAAGGCATTTCTGCCTTCTTGTCCCTCTTCGGTCATATAGAACAGCATTGTGGCATTGCCTGCCAATTCCTGCAAGCCGGCTTGACCGTCACAATCTGCATTTAATGCCGCTTTCAAACAACGTAATGCAATAGGGCTGTTTTGCAACATTTCACGACACCAACGCACAGTCTCTTTTTCTAAATCGGCATAAGGGATGACGGTGTTGACTAACCCCATATCCAGAGCCTCTTTTGCATTATATTGACGGCATAAGAACCAGATTTCACGAGCTTTTTTCTGACCAACAATGCGAGCCATATAAGAAGCACCCCAGCCACCATCAAAAGAACCGACGCGAGGACCGGTTTGACCAAAAATAGCATTATCGGCTGCGATGGTTAGATCGCACATCATATGTAGAACGTGACCGCCGCCAATCGCATAACCTGCTACCATTGCCACTACCGGTTTCGGGCAAGTGCGAATATCGCGTTGGAAATCAAGCACATTCAAATGATGAACGCCCTGATCATCTTTATAACCACCGTAATCACCACGCACTTTTTGATCACCGCCGGAGCAGAAGGCTTTCTCACCTTGACCGGTTAAAACAATAACGCCGATTTTTTCATCAAAACGAGCGTCAGAAAAGGCTTTAATCATCTCTTTTACGGTTTGTGGGCGGAAAGCATTACGTACTTCAGGGCGATTAATTGTAATTTTAGCAATACCATCTTTTGATTTGTGATACAAAATATCGCTATAACCTTCGCTACAATTTTGCCATTCAACAGGAGCGTATAAAAAGTCTTCACTTGGATATAACATAAAATTTCCTTTTTTATTGATTGAATAGGGTGATTAAACACTCGGCAAATGCTGCCGGTTGATGAATATGCGCATTATGCCCAACTTTAGCAATTAATGTTAGGTTTAATTGATGTTTTTCAGCCAACAGTTTAAATTTTTTATCATTTTCTCCACAAATATAGTGAAATTTTTGTGGCTGAGTTTGAATTTGTTGCCAAAGATTAGGTTGTTTGGCTAATGAGGTTGCATTTAACATTTTTGCCAAATCGCTACCGTTATTATGTTTGCGAATTGCAATTAATTGTTGGCGTTGCAAAGCCGTTAAATCCGAAAAAACTGCTTGTTGATACCAATCTTTAAGCACTGTTTCAATATTTTCTGATGCAAATCGTGTTGCCCACTTTATGTCATTTTGCCAACGTTGTTGTTTTTCCTGTTCGGTATCTAAACCTAAATTTGCTCCTTCTAGAAAGACTTGTTGCAAATGATGATGTGCAAATTGTGTTTGTGTAGCAAAGTAGGCAGCTAAACGACCACCTAACGAGTAGCCGATTAAATGATAAGGTTGATTTCCGATTAAGTGATGAATTTTATTGGATAACCATTCGGAGCATTGGTCAAAATCTGCCATATTTTGCCTATTTTGACCGTGTGAAGGTAAATCTAAACAGTAACAATGATAATAGGGTAGATACTTAATAACATTTTCCCAATCTTTACTGCTGCCAAGAAATCCGTGCAAAAAAATTAAGTTTTGTAACATTATTTGCTATCCAGCCAGCGTTGTAAACTTGCTACGTGTTGTTGCCAAGACTTTAATTGTTCAATACGATTAGCAAGACATATTTGCCAATCACTATTATCTCCGTCTTGAATTGCTTTACAAACTTGTTGTAGCTGTTTTAATCCGACCGAAGCGGCAGCTCCTTTCATTTTGTGTGCTGTTTCAGTAAGCTGTAATTTCTTCTGCGGATCACTCAAATAGCGTTGATACTCTTGCATAAGTTGCTGTAGATATTCTGGCATTGTTGCGACAAAAAGTTTTAAATTATTTTGAATTGCTTGTTTGCCAAGAATTTCATAAAGCTCATCAAGAATGGACAAATCAAGTTGAGGCCACTGTTTATCCTGTACAGAAGGTATAGTTTCCATTTCGTGAGAGTTTTCCTGTTTTTCTTTGTCGCTGGAATTTTCTGGTTGTAGATTAAATAGTTGCAATAAACATTTATTTAAAGCATCGAGTGACAACGGTTTTTGTAACACATCATCCATTCCGTGTTTCAGATAATCTTGTTTATTGGAAACGACATTTGCTGTTAATGCGACCAGAGGCGGTAAATAATCGAATTTTTCATCTTCATATTGCTGATGTAGATAATCTGCAATTTCAAATCCTGTCATATCAGGTAGATGAATATCAAGGAAAACTAGATCATATTGATTATTTTCAATTTTATGAATTGCCTCTTTACCGTTCATTGCAATGTCTACTTGATAACCCAGTTTTTCTAAAACAGATTTAGCAACAATAATGTTGATTTCGATATCTTCAACCAGTAATACCGATAAATTTTGCAGTTCTGGAGTAGAGGAGATTTTCGGCAATTTATGTGCTTGTTCTGCTTTAAATGTGAATGTGAAGGTTGAACCTTTGCCCAGTTCGCTAACAACAGTGAGATCACCGTTCATTAATTTAGCAATACGTTTGGAAATCGATAGACCGATACCGCTGCCAAGTGCTTTTTGATTAGCGGTACGAACTTGATAATACATTGCAAAGATCTTCTTCAATTCGGATTGAGGAATACCGATGCCGGTATCAGTTAGCGCAAAGCTATAAGTATTTTGATCCAAACGTGAAAATCGTAATGTCAGACCGCCGGAAGGCGTAAATTTCACAGCATTATTAATTAAATTCCATAGAATTTGTGAAATACGAGCATAATCTAACAACAATAAATTTGGCAAATTTTGATCATATTCAAGCTTAAAACTGAGATTTTTTTGATTGGTCATAAAAGTTGCAAAATTATTAATATCGCTCAATAAATGCATTACGTTGGTTTCTTTCTTATAAAGTTGAATTCGACGAGTATCTAATTTTTCTAAATCAATGATATCGCTAAAAATATGCCCGAGTGAAACAGCACTCACATTAATAGTATGTAGATAATTACGCTGCTCCTCATTTAATTGGCTATCTAACAGAATTCTACTCAAACCTATTATACCGTTAAGAGGGGTGCGCAATTCGTGGCTAATAGTTGCCATTAGTGTGGACTTATCACGGCTCGCTTTTTCAATGGTTTCCTGATAACGTTTATGTTCTGTAATATCTCGCCCAAAACCCAATAAACAGTGCTGTTTATTAATGCGATCATAATAAGGTACTTTGCGGATTTCAAAACAGGCCAGTTTGCCATTAGGATATTTAAACCACTGCTCGTAAGTCATTCCATAATTATTATCCAAGACAGCTCGATCAGTTGCTCGTACATATTTTGCAATATCAACAGAAAATGTTTGTTCGATCTCTAAGGTTTTTAATTCTGCCTCACTTTTTCCTGTCAATAACTCCATTGCACGGTTACATTCTAATAATTGCCCATTTTCCGCACGAGAAAAAACTAAATCAGGAGAGGCATCAATAAAAGAACGTAAGAAATCTGCTTTTTGTTGTAGTGCAATTTGGGCTTTATTTTTAGCACTAATTTCTTGTTCCAACAAAGTTAAAGTATTAGATAATTCTAAATTTGATTCGTGCAAATGTTGGCGTGACAGCTCTAGTTTTTCCACAATCACATTAAAAAAATAGATCACAAAAGGTGCTGAAATTAGGCCGAATGTAATAGAACGAATGATATCCATCCAATCTATAGTGCCAATGATGAAGATGCTTAAGAGAATTTGCGTACAAAGTGCAAATACCGCTAGGATAGTAATCCCTAAAATTGAAAAACGTAAACGCCCAAGCCGAATAACCCAATCAATATATTTTTGTAGTGAATGACGAATATCAACCATATTTTTAACCTTTATCTGAAAAATAAGAAAAAAGGATAAATATCAAATAATTATCCTTTTTTATTCACTCTTATCTGAACAATTGACGTTGACGAGAAAAAGGGTGGCGTTTGAATTGAGATAATGCCACGATTAGCCAAATAACAATATAGATAACAAATATAGCAATTAACCATTGTGGCATTGTATAGCCAAGGAATTTCCAAGTGATATCACTACAGGAGCCACTTGCCTGAAAAATATGTGGAAACCACTGATCTAACGGCAATGTATGTGGGAAATCAGGTTTGAATTCGCACTGTTTCCAAGGTGCGGGATTGAATTGATAATCGACGTGTTCGATAGCGATCATCAATCCTTTAACTGCCCCCCATAAACCGACAGCAATACCGAGAAGTCGACAAACCAATACAGACGGATAAATGGCACCAATTAATGCACCTATAATAATTGCAAATAATGCAACGCGTTCATAAATACACATTACACAAGGATGTAACCCCAGACCGTACTGAAAATAGAGTGCCGCCCCCTCTAGTGCGACACCTGATAACGCCATAATAAACCAAGCTGTGCGAGTTAAAGACCAAGATTTAAAGAGTACGAACATTATTTATCCTTCTAGTGAACCGGTGGAATATGCGATACTGGGATTAAACCCCATTGTGTAAATAATGAAGCAAGTTCCGGTAAGAAAAATTCTACACCAATAAGACCAACGATAGATAACACAATGGTATAAGGTAACGCCATAATCACCATTCTACCATAAGATAAACGAATTAATGGGGCAAATGATGAAGTTAATAAGAATAAGAATGCAGCTTGACCGTTTGGTGTTGCCACTGAAGGTAAGTTAGTTCCGGTATTGATTGCAACAGCAATAGACTCAAATTGTGTTAATGAAATTTTGCCGGCTTCTAAAGCTGCTTTTGCTTCATTAATATAGACAGTGCCGACGAATACATTATCTGAAATAGACGAAAGCAGACCATTGAAGATATAGAACAACATAAGTTGTGAGCTTTCACTAGCACTTAATACGAATTGAATGATGCCACCGAAAAGATGTTGATCGATAATGACGGCAACAACTGTGAAAAATACCACTAACAAAGCAGTAAACGGTAATGACTCTTGGAACGCGCGCCCAATAGTATGTTCATCGGTAACTCCGCAAAGAGAGGTCGCTAAAATAATAATGGTTAAACCAATTAATCCAACGGCTGCAAGGTGAAATGCTAAACCGATAATTAGCCAAACAGCAATAATTGCTTGAACGATTAATTTCAGACGATCATTATTGGTCATTTTTTCGCTTTGACTACGATCTAAAATTGCTAACACTAACCAGACACGACGTGGCAAATGTGCGCCATAGCCGAATAATTTAAATTTCTCTAATGCAAGGCAGGTTAATAAACCACAAAGAAGAACTGGAAGGGTAACTGGAGCCATACGGAAGAAGAATTCACTAAAATTCCAGCCAGCTTGTTCAGCAATAATTAAATTCTGTGGTTCGCCTACCATTGTCATTACACCACCTAAAGCCGTACCGACACTAGCGTGCATCATTAAACTACGTAAAAATGCACGAAACTCTTCCAATGTATTTTTTGCGTTGGTGATTTTATCGTCATTGGTAATATCGGTGGAATCATCAAACTTATTACCGGAAGCGACTTTGTGATAAACCCCATAGAACCCCATACAGACGCTGATAACTACGGCGACAACGGTAAGTGCATCAAGAAAAGCGGATAAAAATGCGGAACTCATACAGAAAGCTAAGGAAAGAACAAGTTTGGAGCGAATAGCAAGAAGAAGTTTAGTAAATAGAAACAGTAACAATTGTTTCATAAAATAAATACCGGCAACCATAAACATCAATAACATAATAACTTCAAAGTTAGCCATAATTTCGTGCTTAATATGTTCCGGTGTAGTCATTCCTATAATTACGGCCTCTAATGCTAGTAAACCACCTGGTTGTAAGGGATAACATTTTAATGCCATTGCGAGCGTAAAGATAAACTCAGCAACTAAGATCCAACCTGCGGTAAAAGGATCAATGTAAAAAACAATCGGATTTATCAATAAAAAACCGATAATAAGTAATTTATACCAATTTGGGCTTTTCCCTAAAAAGTTTTGCATACCAGCTTGCAAATACGCCATAACGTCATCTCCATAGACTGTAAGTTTTTTTGATCAAAGAATATTGAATTTTTTCAATGTACAACGAGCAAGATTGTAATACAATCTTGCAAGTTCATTCATCCGATATTCATTTTATTTGTGAAGGATCAAAAATTTTCACTATTTCATCTCTTTTAAGTATAGAGCTGTTATAAAAACGTTGGAAAATAGACTGATGTAAAAGATATGAAAACAGACGAAGGAATAATTAATGGTAACACAGAACGATATCATCAAAGCACAAAGTCCTGCCGGTTTGGCGGAAGAGTATATCATTCGTAGTATTTGGAATAACCATTTTCCACCGGGAACTGACTTACCGGCAGAAAGAGAACTGGCAGATAAAATTGGAGTAACCAGAACAACGTTGCGTGAGGTTTTACAACGTTTAGCGAGAGATGGTTGGTTAAGTATTCAACATGGTAAACCAACGAGAGTAAATAATATTTGGGAAACTTCAGGATTGAATATTCTAGAAGCTTTGATTAAGCTGGACGGTACACGTGTGCCGACAATTATTGCTAATATTTTGTCGGCAAGGACTAATATCTCCGCTATTTATATCTGTAAGGCATTCCGAATTGCTAAAGAAGAATCTTTGGAAGTGTTTAAACCGTTAGCAGCATTAAAAGATAATGCTGAAGACTATACAACGTTTGATTATGAATTATTTAGAAAATTAGCATTTGCATCAAAAAATCCAGTATATGGGCTGATTTTAAATAGTTTAAAGAGTTTATATGAGCGAGTCGGACGTTTCTATTTTTCCAATCCAACAGGGCGAGCGTTAGCATTAAAATTTTACCATCAGTTGCATAAAATTTGCCAAAGCGGTGAATTGGAGCAGGTTCGTCCTTGTATTAGACAATATGGTATTGAAAGTGGTCTTATTTGGTCATCAATGCAGCAACATTTACCGGAAGACTTTAATGAATAAAATTTGATGTAGATCACAAAAAAGTGATGTGTTATCTTTCATCCGAGGGCTAGCGGATTTTCGTTAAAAACAAGTTTGTGTTATAATTTGCCCAGCTTGAACACGGGATATTGGTAATGTTACTAGTCCGTGTTTAAATTCAATTTTGTTTAACATTAAATATAGGTAAAAATACTATGGCAATTAAAATTGGTATTAATGGTTTTGGTCGTATCGGTCGTATCGTTTTCCGTGCTGCACAACATCGTGATGATATCGAAGTTGTTGGTATCAACGACTTAATCGATGTTGATTATATGGCTTATATGTTGAAATATGATTCAACTCACGGTCGTTTTGATGGTACAGTTGAAGTTAAAGACGGTCATTTAGTAGTAAACGGTAAAACTATTCGCGTTACTGCAGAACGTGATCCTGCTAACTTAAAATGGAACGAAATCGGTGTTGATGTTGTTGTTGAAGCAACAGGCTTATTTTTAACAGACGAAACAGCACGTAAACATATCACCGCTGGTGCGAAGAAAGTTGTTATGACTGGTCCTTCAAAAGACAGCACTCCAATGTTTGTAAATGGTGTTAACTTCGATAGCTATGCAGGTCAAGATATCGTTTCAAATGCATCTTGTACAACAAACTGCTTGGCACCAATTGCTAAAGTATTAAATGACAAATGGGGTATCAAAGACGGTTTAATGACTACCGTTCACGCAACTACAGCAACTCAAAAAACTGTTGATGGCCCATCTGCGAAAGATTGGCGTGGTGGTCGTGGTGCAGCTCAAAACATCATCCCATCTTCAACCGGTGCGGCAAAAGCTGTAGGTAAAGTAATTCCTGCATTAAACGGTAAATTAACCGGTATGGCATTCCGTGTTCCTACTCCAAACGTATCTGTTGTTGACTTAACAGTAAACTTAGAAAAACCTGCAACTTATGCAGAAATCTGTGCAGAAATGAAACGTGCTTCTGAAGAAGAATTAAAAGGCGTTTTAGGTTATACAGAAGATGATGTTGTTTCAACAGACTTCAACGGCTGTGCATTAACTTCTATCTTCGATGCGAAAGCAGGTATCCAATTAACAGATACTTACGTTAAAGTTGTTTCTTGGTATGACAACGAAACAGGTTACTCTAACAAAGTTCTTGATTTAGTAGCTCATATCTCTAAATAATTAGATTCCATATATATTCCTCAACAATTAAAAACCGCCAAATGGCGGTTTTTTTATGCCTGTTATTTTGTTTAATTGAAAAGTGATAGAGTCTAAATATTAATAGTTTGGTGAAAAATTAAATTAGAGAAATAAATGCAGAATAAGAATATAAAAAATCAGCCGACTTTTATATAGCAGGCTGATCTAATTTATAAAAACGACTATTTCTCGATAGCACCTTGAATAGTAATATCAATTTCTAGTGAAATTATTTTGTGTAAAATAGAAAGTAACTGATCCAATTTCTCATTATTAACATTGCCCTCTGTATCAAAATATCCGTTCTGTTTTAATCCATTAATAAAAGCAGAAAATACTGCTTTATCAAAGAATTCAGGAGCATTGATACCGTGTAGTACAGATAAACGTTGAGCAATGGATTGACTCTCTTTTTCTAATTCTGTTCTAGTTTTATTTGGCTCAGCTTTAAGCAGGCTTAATGTAATAAAGTAACGTTGTAAAATTTCACGTACACCAGCGGCTAGAAGCTGCAATGAACGCCCACGTTTTTTATTAATAGTCAAAATATTTTCGTGGCGTTTTAATATTTCTTGTCGGCATAATTCATCAATAATCGATAATAAATATTTCTGCAATCTCTCTTCAGGAATATTTAAGAATAGTTCATTTGCCAAGAATGGATAGAATTTTTTTACTGCCTCTAAGACAAGATTTAATTCTATCGCTTCGTGATGTAATACTAAGCTGGCAATAAATGAAGGCAACACAAATAAATGTTGAATATTATTACGGTAATATGTCATCAAAACTGCGGAGTTGCGTTCTAGTCTAACTATTTCACCGAAATTATCTTTTTCGATTAAAATGCCGACACGATCTAAATTTAAAACGTGTTGTAATATGCTTTCACCGTTTTCGTTAGGCAAAATAATATCATCATCGTAACAGGTATTGCGTAATAATTGTAAGCAGGAATCAATCTGTTCAATTAATAACTCTTTGGATAACGCACGTTGACGTGAAGAAAGTAAGATTGAAACCGTTAAATTCATCGCATTTACAGCAGCTGCACGATTAATATTCACCATCACTTGATTGGAAACACGGGAAACTGCTTCATTAAACCACTCCGGGCGATTTTTATCATCTGCGCTATGATTACGCCAATCCGGATAGTGCTGATTTAAATAATTGTTGAGCGTAATCGGCTCGGCAAAATTCACATAACCTTTACCGAGATTGCGTAATTTCTTGATAACGCGTAGTACCAATCCGGCGTTTTCTTTTTCTTTTGCCGCACCGCGAAGTTCTTTGGCGTAAGTATCAACTTCGAGTACGTGCTCATAACCGATATAAACCGGTACGATTGTGATTGGTCGTGTTTGTTGTCCACTTTGCAATGCTTGTAATGTCATTGACATCATCCCAGTTTTGGGGGCTAATAAACGTCCGGTACGAGAACGCCCACCTTCAATAAAAAACTCAACGGAATAACCACGATGGAACAATTCTGCCAAATATTCTCTAAAAATAGTGGAATAAAGACGATTGCCTTTGAACGTTCGACGAATAAAAAATGCACCCCAGCTACGGAATATTGAACCGACAGGCCAGAAATTTAAATTAATGCCGGCAGCGATATGCGGTGGTACTAAACCTTGATGATAGAGTACATAGGAGAGTAATAAATAGTCTATATGGCTACGATGGCAAGGGACATAAACAATTTCGTGTCCTTCTAAAGCCAGTTTTCGTACACGATCTGCGTGTTCAACATTAATTCCTTGATAAAGGCGATTCCATAACCAACGCAAGAAACGATCAGCCACACGTAAACTGCTGTAATTAAAGTTGGCAGCGATTTCCTGTAGAATTTTTTCAGCTTCCTGACGAGCTTTCTCGGGTGAAATTTTCTTATTTTCTGCTTCGTCTGCAATTGCCTTTATAATCTTTTCATTGCTTAGTAATTTAGCAAACATAGCGGAACGATTTAGTAAACGTGGACCGGTAGCAGAAATACGTTGTTTTGAGAAGTGGATACGAGCAACCCGAGCCAACTTTTGCGCCATTTTTTGATCGGAGCCGAAATTATTCACCATATAACGTAAAGAAACCGCTTGTGAAAAACGCACAAAATTATCACGCCCGAACCATAAAATAGTTGCGAATTTTTCAATACCGTTGAGCAAACGCAATTTCGGTAAACCGGATTTATCTTCATAGCCGGGTGAGCGCCCCCATAACACAGAAACCGGAATTAACTGTACGTCAAGATCAGCTAAATTGCGGTGCTGTTCTAGATATTGAGAAAAAATTTGTTCTGTTTCTTTTTTTACTGTTTTTGATTTAAAGAAGCGACGACCTTCATCAAGGAAAACATAACGAGGTAATTGTTTTCCATTAATTTCATTCATCTCCAATGGATCAGGCAAACCTAAAGAAAGACAGTTTTTCTGAAAAATAAGTAAGTCAGTTTGAGAAGTATAGGGAAGCACATAAATTAGTGGTTCATTAATATTGAGATGTAGTTCTTCGATTGGATTATTGGGGATTGAATTACTCTTGACCAAAATAGATAGCGGCAAGCTTAATAATTTTCGATAAAAATTAAGAAAAAAAGCCATTTGAATTCCTTTATTTTGATTTTTAATAAAAAACGGCGTAAGTGTAGCATAAATTTATTATTAAAAGTGAGCGTCAGATCAAGCAATGCATAAAAGAACGGTGCTTGATAAATTACTTTGCAATCAGAGAGAGGCTGTATATAATGACAGGTAATACTGTATAAAAGCACAGAGAATGAGATTATGGCGATAAAAAGTAATAAAGCACTGACAGCACGTCAACAACAGGTTTTTGATTTTGTAAAACAGCATTTAGAACAAACAGGAATGCCACCGACTCGTGCGGAAATAGCCAAGCAGCTTGGTTTCCGTTCTGCCAATGCAGCGGAAGAGCATTTAAAAGCTTTAGCCAGAAAAGGTGTTATTGAAATAGTATCTGGCACTTCACGTGGAATAAGATTAATTGGTGAGGTGGAATCGGCAAACGATGAACAGGAGGGGTTGCCATTGGTTGGGCGAGTGGCTGCCGGAGAGCCAATTTTGGCAGAAGAGCATATTGAAGCGATGTATCAGGTAGATGTGAATATGTTTAAGCCGAAAGCAGACTTTTTGTTGAAAGTGCAAGGAATGTCGATGAAAGATATTGGAATTTTAGACGGCGATTTATTAGCTGTACACAGCACAAAGGATGTGAGAAATGGGCAAGTGGTTGTTGCACGTATCGGTGAAAATGTAACGGTAAAACGCTTTGAACGTAAGGGGAATATGCTTTATCTACATCCGGAAAATAGCGAACTTTCTCCAATTGTAGTCGATCTCAGCCAAGAAAATGTAGAAATTGAGGGTATTGCAGTTGGTATTATTCGTAATAATGCTTGGATGTAGCTGTAAAAGAGTATTCGGGCGACAAAATTGTCGCCTTCTTCGTTAATTTCTCGTACTATAAAACAGTTTTTTATTTCAAAAATGTTAATATTTTGTGTTTTGTTCATTGAATAAATTTTCAGAAAACAAAATCTTTCCTATTTTTTATTCTGTTTAAATCTTGTTCTAACAACAGTTTCTTTGTATACCTCATAATTGTTGTCCAGCTACATAACTTTTTTGAGGTAGATCACGAAACTGACTTTTTTTATTAAAAATCTGTAAAAAAATAATTACCTACCGACCAAATAATGGCACAATAATGGCACTTTTTACTTCTATTCTAAATAACGTAACCTTGGAGGATATCGTGCAGACTGTTAATGTCGATATTGCAATTGTTGGTGCCGGTGGTGGTGGCTTGCGTTCAGCAATCGCAGCCGCAGAAGCAAACCCTAACCTTAAAATTGCTCTAATTTCAAAAGTTTATCCAATGCGTAGTCATACTGTTGCTGCTGAAGGTGGTGCTGCGGCAGTTATTAAAGATGAAGACTCATATGATAAACATTTTCATGACACTGTTGCTGGTGGTGACTGGCTTTGTGAGCAGGATGTAGTGGAATATTTCGTAGAGCATTCTCCAATTGAAATGACACAGTTGGAACGTTGGGGATGCCCTTGGAGTCGTCGTCCGGATGGTGATGTGAACGTACGTCGTTTCGGTGGTATGAAAATCGAAAGAACTTGGTTCGCAGCCGATAAAACCGGTTTCCACTTACTTCACACTTTATTCCAAACTTCTATTCAATTCCCTCAAATTCAGCGTTTTGATGAGCATTTTGTGCTTGATATTCTTGTTGATGATGGTCACGCACGCGGTGTTGTTGCAATGAATATGATGGAAGGCACAATGGTTCAAATCAATGCCAATGCAGTCATTATCGCAACTGGTGGTGGTTGCCGTGCATTCCGCTTTAATACTAATGGCGGTATTGTAACAGGTGATGGTCTTTCTATGGCTTATCGTCACGGTGTGCCGTTACGTGATATGGAATTTGTTCAATATCATCCTACTGGATTACCTAATACCGGTATTTTGATGACTGAAGGTTGCCGTGGTGAAGGTGGTATCTTGGTCAATAAAGATGGCTATCGTTATTTGCAGGATTATGGCCTAGGTCCTGAAACCCCAATCGGAAAACCTCAAAATAAATATATGGAACTTGGTCCTCGTGATAAAGTTTCACAAGCATTCTGGCAAGAGTTGCAAAAAGGTAACACTTTGAAGACCGCAAAAGGCGTTGATGTGGTTCACCTTGATTTAAGACATCTTGGTGAAAAATACTTACACGAACGTCTACCGTTTATTTGTGAGTTAGCACAAGCATATGAAGGTGTTGATCCGGTTAAAGCGCCTATTCCTGTACGTCCAGTTGTTCACTATACAATGGGTGGTATTGAAGTTGATCCTCAATGTGAAACTCGTATTAAAGGTTTATTTGCTGTGGGTGAATGTGCTTCTTCTGGTTTGCACGGTGCTAACCGTTTAGGTTCTAACTCACTTGCTGAATTGCTTGTATTAGGACGTGTTGCTGGCGAACAAGCTGCTCAACGTGCGGTTGAAGCAAAACCAGCAAATCAATCTGTAATTGATGCGCAAGCACAGGATGTGATTAAACGTCTTGATGCCTTGTTAGATCAGGAAGGTACAGAATCTTGGTCTGCAATTCGTGATGAAATGGGCAACTCTATGGAAGAGGGTTGCGGTATTTATCGTACGCAAGACAGTATGCAAAAAACTGTAGATAAAATCCAAGAGTTGAAAGAACGTTATAAACGTATCCGTGTTGCTGACCGTTCAAGCGTATATAACACAGATGTGCTTTATACTATTGAATTAGGTTATATCCTTGATGTAGCACAATCTATCGCTTGTTCAGCACTTGATCGTAAAGAATCTCGTGGTGCTCACCAACGTTTAGACTATACAGAACGTGATGATGTGAATTACTTGAAACATACGCTTGCATTCTATAAAGAGGGTGGAGTGCCGACTATTGAATACAGCGATGTGAAGATTACTAAATCGCAACCAGCAAAACGTGTTTACGGTGCGGAAGCAGAAGCCGCAGAAAAAGCAGCAAAAGAAGGGGCAAAATAATGGCGAACGCATTACAAACAATGACGGTTGAAATTCTACGTTATAATCCGGAAGTAGATAACGAACCGCATTTAAAATCTTATCAGGTTCCATATGATAGCCAAACCTCATTACTTGATGCGTTGGGTTATATTAAAGATAAACTTGATCCGGATCTTTCTTATCGTTGGTCTTGTCGTATGGCGATCTGTGGTTCTTGTGGGATGATGGTAAATGGTCGTCCTAGCTTAGCGTGTAAGACTTTCTTGCGTGATTTTAGTGGTCATATGCGTATTGAACCATTAGCGAATTTCCCAATTGAACGCGATCTTGTTGTTGATTTGAGCCACTTTATCGAAAGCCTTGAATCAATTAAGCCATATATCATTGGCAACAAAGCTCCGGAGTTGAAGAATGTTCCACAACCTTCTTCAGAATTGGCGAAGTCAAGAACAAAACAAACTCCGGCAGAATTGGAAAAATATCGTACATTCTCAATGTGTATTAACTGTGGTTTATGCTATGCAGCGTGTCCGCAATTTGGCTTGAACCCTGAATTCGTTGGTCCGGGTGCAATTACATTGGCTCACCGTTATAACTTAGATAACCGTGACCACGGTAAAGAAGAACGTATGAAGATCCTTAATGGTAAAAATGGGGTTTGGAGTTGTACTTTCGTTGGTTATTGCTCAGAAGTGTGTCCAAAACACGTTGGCCCTGCTTCGGCGGTTAACCAAGGTAAAATTGAAAGTGCGAAAGACTACGTTTTTGCAATGTTAAAAATGCAAAAATAAGGAGAAAGTAGAATGACAACAGTAGCAACAAGTAAACGCAAAAAGTATGTGCGTGAAGTCAAAGCGACTTGGTGGAAAAAGTTAGACTTTTACAAATTCTATGTCTTGCGTGAAAGTACATCAGTACCAACCATTTGGTTCTGTTTAGAATTATTCTACGGTTTGACTTGTTTAGGTAACGGTACTTTTGATAGTAATTTTGTAAACTTCTTACAAAATCCGGTGGTAGTTATTCTGAATATTATAACTCTTGGTGCAGTGTTACTTAACACATTCACATTCTTTAATATGGCTCCGCAAATGATGAATATCATTGTGAATAATGAACGTATTAATGTGAAAATGGTTACCAGAGTTTTCTGGGCAATTACCTTAGTAGTAAGCATTATTGCTTTAATTTTAGTATAGGGAACAGAAAATGAACAAAGAAACTCCAAAACGTTCAAACGAACCTGTCGTTTGGTTACTGTTCGGTGCAGGTGGTGCAATTAGTGCGGTATTTTTTCCTGTATTAGTCCTCATTTTAGGTTTTCTACTCCCATTTGGATTAGTTTCACCGGACAATATTGTTGCATTTGCACATACTTGGATTGGTAAATTGGCAATTTTAGTATTGTTAATTTTTCCAACTTGGTGCGGTATTCACCGTATCCATTTAGGGTTGCACGATTTTAAAGTGCATATTCCTGCAGGTGGAGTGATTTTCTACGGATTAGCAGTACTTTATTCTGTATTGACTATTTTTGCAGTGATTTCACTATAATCGGCTTTTAGTAAAAAATCTCCTGTTCCGGAAGGGCAGGAGATTTTTTTATGGCTTTAAAAAAACTCTTTTTGATATTTATTTTACCATTTTAAATAAATTTAATTCACAAAGGAGAAACATACTTTTTACATCTTCGGGTAAAAAAATGATATTGAACAAAAGTCTATAAAATAAGGCAATAATTTCTAATCTTTTTCTCAATTTTGTGATCTGTGTTATATCTCTTTTAGCAAAATTTCTTTAAAATTGCCGGCGTTTTTACTCTATTTGAAATTTTATCTATTCATTAAATTAAATAAGGAGCTCCTATGAGTATTGCTATTATCATAGCAACGCATGGTGTCGCAGCCGAGCAATTACTTCGTACAACAGAGATGTTGATCGGAGAGCAAGAAAATGTCGCTTTTATTGAATTTGTTCCGGGTGAGAACCAAGAAACGATCATTGGTAAATATCAGGATAAATTGGCGAATGAACTTTCTGGTTGTGATCGAGTGTTATTCCTCGTTGATACTTGGGGTGGCAGCCCGTTTAATGCAGCTAACCGTGTTGCGGACGGCAAAGACAATATGGAAGTGGTAACAGGGGTTAACGTGCCGATGTTGGTGGAAACCTTTATGGCTCGTGATGATGATCCTTCTTTGGAAGAGTTGGCAGAAATTGCTTTGGAAACTGGTCGTGGCGGTGTCCGTGCATTGAAATTGGAACAAAAACCACAGCAGGAAAGCAAACCTGAACCTGCTCCGGCAGCAGCACCGGCGCAACCTCAAACTCAGCCGGCAGCAGCGCCTCAAGCGCAAGTTGCAACAGCCGGTAAACATATGGCAATCGGTCTTGCACGTATTGATGACCGCTTAATTCACGGTCAAGTAGCGACTCGTTGGACAAAAGAGAGCAAAGTTAATCGTATTATCGTGGTCAATGATGAAGTTGATAAAGACGATGTTCGTAAAACAATGTTGAAACAGGCTGCACCTCCGGGAGTTAGTGCGCACGTTGTCAATGTAGCGAAAATGGTGCGTGTTTACAATAATCCTGAATATAACGATGATCGTGTAATGTTGTTGTTTACCAACCCGACAGATGCTCTCTTTTTAGTTGAGTCAGGTTTGGATATTAAATCGGTCAATATTGGTGGTATGGCTTATCGTGAAGGCAAAAAACAGATCACCAGTGCCGTTTCAGTAGATGATAAAGATATTGCTGCATTCAAAAAGTTGGCTGAATTAAATGTTGAACTTGATGTGCGTAAAGTATCGAATGATCGCAAAGAAGATATGATCGATTTATTGAAAAAGAGCAACCTTATTTAACACTTAACTGAAGGAAAATATTATGGAACTTTCTAGTATTCAAATTATTTTGATCTTCATCATCTCCTGTATTTCAGGGATGGGATCGATCTTGGATGAGTTTCAGACTCACCGTCCTTTAATCGCTTGTACCTTAATCGGTTTAGTATTGGGCGATATCAAAACCGGTATTATCGTTGGTGGTTCATTGGAATTATTAGCATTAGGTTGGATGAATATTGGTGCAGCACTTGCACCGGATGCCGCTTTAGCCTCCGTTGTATCTACCATTTTAGTTATTGTTGGTGGACAAGAAATTACCACTGGGATTGCGATTGCGATTCCGCTTGCAGCTGCCGGTCAGGTATTAACCTATGTGGTGCGTGCAATTACAGTAGGTTTCCAACATCTTGCGGATAAATCTGTGAAAGATGGTAACTTAAATCGTTTAGACTGGGTTCACTGTAGTGCATTACTTCTTCAAGCGATGCGTATTGCTATTCCGGCATTGATCGTGGCATTGACAGCCGGTACAGACACTGTTCAATCTTTATTAAGTGCGATTCCGCCGGTGGTGACAACTGGATTGAAAATCGCCGGCGGTATTATTGCCGTTGTTGGTTATGCAATGGTTATCAATATGATGCGTGCAGGTCATTTAATGCCATTCTTCTATGCTGGTTTCGTTGTGGCAGCATTTACTGATTTCAATTTAGTGGCATTAGGTGTACTTGGTACAATTATGGCAATTCTTTATATCCAACTTCACCCTAAATACAATCAAAGTAAGCAAGTGGTGCAAGTAGTATCAAGCGGTAATAACGATCTTGACAACAGATTAGATTAATGGGGGAAGCAGAGATGACAACAGAAACTAAAAAAGTAACCCAAAGCGATTTAAATAAAGTCGTACTCCGCTCAAATCTTTTCCAAGGATCTTGGAACTTTGAGCGTATGCAAGCGTTAGGTTTTGCATTTTCAATGGTGCCGGTGATTAAACGTTTATATCCTGATCCAAATTCTCAAGAGCGTAAAGATGCGATTAAACGTCATTTGGAATTCTTCAATACACAACCTTTCGTAGCAGCACCGGTATTAGGTGTAACTATTGCGATGGAAGAAGAACGTGCTAATGGTAAGCCGATTGAAGATTCAGCAATCAACGGGATTAAGGTTGGTTTAATGGGACCATTGGCTGGTGTGGGTGATCCGATTTATTGGGGAACTGCACGTCCGGTATTTGCGGCATTAGGTGCTGGTTTAGCATTAAGCGGTAGTATTTTAGGGCCATTACTCTTTTTCGTATTATTTAACCTAGTTCGTTTGGCAACTCGTTACTATGGTGTAACGTATGGCTATAAAAAAGGTTTGGATGTGGTTAAAGATATGAGTGGCGGTTTATTGCAAAAATTAACCGAAGGAGCTTCTATTCTTGGTCTGTTTATTATGGGAGCGTTGGTGCAGAAATGGACAACTATCAATGTGCCGCTTGTCGTTTCCACCATTACTAAACAGGATGGCACGGTTGAAGTTACCACCGTGCAATCCATTCTCGACAGCTTAATGCCGGGATTATTACCGTTGCTGTTTACCTTTGCCTGTATGTGGCTATTGCGTAACCGTGTCAATGCACTTTGGATCATTATTGGTATTTTCATTATCGGTATTATCGGGGCAGCAACCGGAATTTTAGGCTAATCGATAAAGGTGGGCAGTCGTCCACCTTATCACTATTCGGCGGAAGTGGGCTTTGCCCACTTTCTGTTTAAATAAATAATAAATTTCTGTTAGAACGGATAGAAATAGCTATGTTGATTAACGCCATATTATTCACTTTGATTATTCTCTACTTTCTGTTTGCCATTTATGATCAATTCTTAATGGAGAAACGTTACGGCAAAACGGCACTAAAAATACGGCTTCTGCGCAAACAGAAAATCGAAGGGGTGGTCATGTTGGGGCTGATTTGGTTAGCTGTTTATCAAGCAGTGCCACAAGGGCTTGAACAAATGACAATTTACCTGTTAGTGATGGTGTCAATTTTATTGATTTATCACTTTTTCGTGCGTTATCCGCTATTTTTACTCAAACAAGACGGCTTTTTTCTAAATAATATTTATATTCCCTATCAACATATCAATGCGATAAATATCAGTGAAAACGGCTTTTTACAAATCGTGTTAAAAAATCATAAAGCGTTGCCGGTCTATATTGAGGATGTTGATGACATTGCCGCTGTTTTACAGTTTTTAGCGCAAAGCGGAAGAATTACCCAGCCGATTGGAGGAAAATAAATTATGTTTTATCGCCTAAATGGAAAGGCACAACATTATATTTGGGGTGGAAAAACATTCATTCCACAATTATTACAACAACAACCAGATGGTCAGGTTTATGCAGAATGGTGGTTAGGCACACACCCAAGCGCCGTTTCTAGTATCGAAGTAAACGGACAACAACAAGGGCTTGATCATTATATTGCTGCACATCCGGCGGTGTTAGGTGAAAAATCGCAACAACAATTCGGTGATAGATTGCCTTATCTCTTGAAGATATTGGATGTGCTCAAACCTTTGTCTATTCAGCTGCACCCAACCAAAAAAGAGGCGGAACAAGGTTTTGCACGTGAAAATGCACAAGGCATTGATCTGAAAGATCCGAAACGCAGTTATAAAGATGACAACCATAAACCGGAAATGATGATTGCGTTATCTGATTTTTGGTTATTACACGGCTTCAAAAGCAAAAGTGCGATTTTAAAGACCTTGTATGCACGACCGTCTTTGGTGGTTTTAGCGGAAAAATTGGAACAACAATCTTTAAAAGATTTTTATGCAGAGGTAATGCAGTCCTCACAAACGCAATTAGCACAATGGTTATTGCCGATTATTCAGCATAATCAAGTGGCATATCGAAATAATGAATTAACTTTGGATAATCCAGATTATTGGTTGTTATATGCATTGGAAGCGATGGAAATTTCGGTAGATAAACTTGATGTGGGATTATTGAGTTTCTACTTATTCAATATTGTTCATCTGAAAAAAGGTGAAGGCATTTTCCAAGATGCCGGTATTCCACATGCCTATTTACGCGGGCAAAATATCGAACTAATGGCAAGTTCCGATAATGTGATTAGAGGTGGTTTAACGCCGAAATATGTTGATATTCCGGAACTGTTAAAAATTGTCGATTGCACAGAAATTGTGCCAAAGGTGATTGCAGCGGCAAGCAAAGAGAATGGTTACAGCACTTATCAAACGCCAAGCCGAGATTTTGCGTTAAGTAATATTAATTTTTCCACTGATTATCAGTGTCAAATAAAAGCGGATAATGCTGAGATTCTGTTGGTGATGCAGGGTGAAATCACTTTGCATAACAGTGAACAAAAATTAACTTTAGCACAAGGTGAATCTGCATTTATTGAAGCGCAAACATCATATACTTTGTCAGGTGAACAAGATGGGTATGCCATCATTGCCAAGTTACCTTAATAGATAGATTCTTTCTTTGATAAGAAGAAGTAAATTTTATAATAGATAAGGTGCGAATCAACGCACCTTATCTATTATTGATAGGAGAAAGTGAAAGTTGCTCTGCTGATAACTGAGCCTGGCTGGAGTGGGGTGCTAGGATCTAAAGCGTATTTCACAATATAACGTTGAGAAGCTGAACCCCAATCGTTTGGTGGTTTAGTATAGTTTCTGAAAGGTATAGCGTTTAAATTGTCTTTAATTCGAGAGGGGGGTCCAAATTTTATTGCTTGAGAGCTATTTTCTGGATAAATTTTGATGCCAATGCCGGAGGCAGTAGCATCCTTACTTAAACTTAATATATCGCCATAATTGCTAGGCGTGCTTGCATCAGAAAAGGTAATAAAAATCTTTTCAATAGCATTGGAAGAGAAAGAATGTCCTGCTACACCGGCACCACAATTTCCAAGTCGAATTTCAAAATTACCAGATTCAATTTCTCTTTCTTGGCGTAATTTGTAGACCTGTATTGTTTTCATATTGATATTAATATTTTTTTCGGTAAGTAAGTCACAAGTGCTAGATTCAACTTTGAGATTAAGTCCGATTGGCTTGATTGCTGTTTCAGGTGTACCATGTGCACCCCTAATAGATATATCATTGTCATCTGTTACTGTGATATAGCCCATATCATAATTTTCAAATCGTGCAGAAGAGTAGGTGACAGTTTCTCTTTCTAATGATGTAGCGACAGCCACAATTTCCGGATTAATAGTAAATGAAACTTGTTGTATATTGGCATCTACGTCAATAAAAATGGCATTAAAATTTTTTCCCCCATTTTGAACGACCTCTTTTTTATAAAAACGGCTACCTGAAGAATAATTGGTAATGTTAAATTGTAATTCAAATTTATTCCCTGTACCAACAAGATACTGTTCTAACATTACTCTTATTCTTTTTCGTTTAGAGGTTGCTTCTGAACCTTGAAAAAAGAGTGTTACTTGCTGTGGTGTGGTAGCTAACCGTTTACCATAAAAATTATCGCGTGCTAAATAGATATAATTAATTTTTCCTTGTAATTCTAAACGAACAGGATTAGGTGTAGCTTGATATTGAATATCTGCATACCCCTTTGAGATGGTTAAAAATAAGGAAAAAAAGAGAAACAACAAAGACTTTAAATGCATAGCGACCTCTATTTAAATTCGCACTGTACAGGGATAATTAATGGTTTATCTTCGGAAGTTTTATGATTAATGTGATAATGAATTACGCATTGTTTATCACGCCATTTTAACTGTAGTACGCCTTTTTCATCAGAAATATGGCTATAAATACGACCGCCTTGAGCGACAACACCAATGGCTTGTCCATTTTGATCAAAAACTTCTGTACCTAATGGAGGCACACTTTCTCGATTTTGAATTTCAAAGAACACTACGTTACCGACTGTTGTTGCAAACTCAACTAAAATAGCGTTATTAGCACGAGGGATCACTTTTTCTTCCGTTGCTGAAAACTCGACATTATCAGGTAAATTGTCGGTATCAATGCCGACATAATTGATTTTATAAGGCGAAATATAAGGCACAATGCCGTTACCAAAGCGGTCAATTTGGCTGCCGTTAGTGCCGTTAATCAACGCCCCTTTTGCCCCTTTAGCGTGAATAATGGCGAACGTGTCGCTAAGATCGTTAGTTAAGGTAATCCCTCTTGGGTGAGCAACAATCGCACCAGAAACACCAAATGACAATTGGTTATTATGTAGATTGTCTTGACTCCAAGAAGAATCTAATCGCATTAGTGAACTATAATAACTTTGATTTATTGCATAGCTATGTGAAGCACGCTGTTTATTAAATGATAAGTTATAGCTATAACTATTTGTTTCGCCAAGCGTACCTGAAAGCGCAGTGTAACTAGAATGCCCTTGAGTTTTGTTATAATTTAACTGTTGTGATACATAGGCAGAATTTGCACTATTACCAAATGGGATTGATAAATTCAGTGAAATTATTTTCTCTTTGTGTCCAAGGGAATTTTTGCTTTGAGAAAACGCTAAATTGTAGCTTAAACTTTTGTAGTTATTACTATAACCAAATTGGTACTCATTTTGCTTAGCGGAATTATCCCAATAAGTATTGGTTGTTCCGATTAGGTAAGCGGAACCCCAACCGGGTTTTAATTCTTGGCTAATAGAAATTTGAAATTGATTTTTTAAATTTTTTCGAATGATGCCATTTGTCTCTTTATTAAAACGTTGTTGGTTATTTAACATCATTACATCTACAAGGCTCATATAATTACGAGAAAGGTAGCGATAAGCAGCTAAAGTAACATTAGTATTAGTGGGATCAATACGCTTGTTATAACTGGCAGATAAACTGTAGCCTTTGTATTTTTCATTAAGTGGTATCACTGTTGCAGTAGAAAAAGTCGCATTAGTTGCAAATGAACCAAAAGGTGTGTTGAAGGCTAAACCGGCTAATTCTGCGTGATAATGTTTTGAAAAGGTTGCACCAAAATTAACAGTAATATTGTTATTAAGACCATATTGCCAAGTGGCTTGAGCAATTTTTTCATTAAATAGCGTATTACCAAAACGATAACGACCGGCCGCTATTTGGTAACGGCTATATCCCGGTCTGATAAGTTGGGCAGTAGCTGTATAAGGAACACTAAATGTACGTTTTTCACCGTTAGCCTCTAAAATTTCAACTTGTAAATCACCCCCATAACCTATTGGGTATAAATCGTTAATGCTGAATGGGCCTGCCGGTACGGTAACTTCTCGTAAAATACTACCGTTTTGTCTAACTGTAACACGTGCATTACTATTGGCGATTCCACGAATAATAGGTGCATAGCCTTGTACGGATGTGGCTAACATTCTATCATCAGAACTGAGTTGTACGCCTCGCAAAGAGAAACTGTCCATTAAAACACCATCAGTATTAAAATCACCAATTTTTAATTGTCCGCGAAGTACAGCAATATCTCGTTGTAAATAGGTTGCCGTATTTTGATATGGTAATCTCTGATTGTTTTGCCACGAGATCGAACCTTGATGACGCAATGCCCAACCAGCAAAATTGAGACCAGCATTAATACCTAAATAACTTTGTTGTGAATTTATATCTGCGTATTTATAGCGATAGTTTGAGGCATCATAACGGATAAAAGCAACGGGAACACCGACTTGCCATTGAGCGGGGGAAATGTAACCTAAAGGACGTTGCTTAATAAAGGCTTGAGGCGATTTGACATCAAGTTGTAAATCGTTGAGATTAAAATCAGTTTTGATTTCAGGCGCAATATTATCAAATAAAATACACCCATTATGTTCATTACGAGTTCTAGCAATGGCATCATCGGTTAAATCTAACATTTCCAACAATGTGTCATCAGCACATAATGCAGTATTATTTTTTTCAGGAACTTCAATAAATTGAAGTTTTAAGCGTCCTTTAAATTCTTGATTAAGGTAAATATCACTTAAATATTCACCAGCAGGTGTTGGGTTTCCGTAATTAAAACGAGAAATATCTACTGTTTCTTTAACTGTTTTTCCTCGTAAAAATCCATCATAAAACTCAGCAAATTCAACGGCTTCTACGCTAGAATGTAGAAAGCAACCTAGCAATGCCAAAGATAAAGCATTAAGTTTAAACCTCTGCTTATATGAATATTTTTTTGATGAAATGGCATTACAAGCCGTTGTACACATTATGTTATAACTCCATTTGATAATTTTCTTTAGTGTAAATTACTGTTTCCGCTTACTTTTGCACCATAATCATTAATGACACGCCAATTCACGCTCCCACCACGAATAGCTTGTTTTAATGCAAAATGTTTTTCAGAAAATGGTGCGACCATACCAGTTTCTTTCACATCGATTGTGTGTCCGTTTTGATGAACAGCAATATCTTGGTAAGTAATAAAGTAAGGTGTTGGATTTTTGGCAATAATGTCGTTTTTGCCACTTAAACGCCATTGCACTTTCTCATAAGCTTGTTCAACAGGGAATGGCAAATTTTGTGGTCGATAGAATAGTTTTATTCGGCTACGTACCGCAATTTGAAGGTAATTTTCAGGCGCTTTTTCACCTTGTGGCTTTGGTGGAATATCTAATACATTTAAATAAAAAATGGATTCTCTATCTTTAGGTAACGCCTCACCAGTGTGAGTGATTCGTATAGTTTGCCCTTTATTTGCTTCAATTCTGGAAATAGGTGGCGTGATAACAAATGGTGTTTGAATTTGATCGGGAGCAGCGTCAATTTGCCCGTTATCGATCCAAGTTTGCATTAATGCTGGGGTCGTACCAACATTGGAAATTTGTACGTTTACATTTTTTTGTTGAGCAGGGTAAATTACTCGAGTGCCAGTAATAATAAGACCGGCATAGCTAGAAGAAGCTGAAAATGCAATAAGCAATAACATCAATTTTTTCAACATAGAGCAACCTTATTTAAACATCGGGCAGAAACTCTGCCCGAAGTGAATAAATTTTTAATGACAAATGTTTATTCGTAATCAACGTAGTAATCTACTGCAGCTGTAACAGTACCTGCTGTTGTTTTACCGGTTGCATAGTAACGTGCGTAGTAGTTAAGTTTTTTATTGCTGTCATTAATTGTTTGTAGCTTACTTCCTTGAGACCCACTATTTTTTATTACATCAATAACAGTAGTTGTATCGCTATCAAGCAATTGTACTTGCACGTTTTCTGCACCACTAGATGCAGTATTTTTTAGACGACCAGAAGTTAAATCAACTTTGTCTGGGGTAGGAACAAAATAGGCTCTTGCTTTGGTCTCTTTACCGCAATTATCCAATTGAATTTGGAATAATGTTAAACCAGCAGTGTCATTAGCAGCTGGCAATAGACGGGTTGGTAACGTTGGTAGTTGTACAGTGAGGTTCTTACTATTTGCATTTACTTCACAGGTATTCTCTACCAATTTCCCATTAAAATTAGCTGTTCCGTCTTTTGGCTTATCTACGGCAAAAGCCGTTACTGATGTAGCTAATACTAACGTTGTTAAGAAAAGTTTTTTCATAACTTAATTTCCTTTTTTAGTTGGTTGACAAGAGCGTCTTTTATAACATAGTGGGGGGGGGGTGTAAAGTTTTGTTAGTATAAATTTACGAATTAATAATTAATTAGATTATATAATCACCAGAATTCATTAAGTTTTCTGTTATATTGTTGTATATATAATACAAAACAAGAAAAATAGGGCATTTTTGCATTATTTTTACTAATCATTTTTTGTAAATTTATGTGATTTGGATCACATATTATAATGAATAATCACTCTGTTTTTTTAAAGCAACTTAGAGAGTTAAAGTAAAAACGTAAATAAAAGAACAGGTTGTGGACAGACACTGTGCTAAGAAAGAAGAAAAGATTGATAATAATGCGTGAATAAAAATCACGCATTACTCATTGATTATTGATCACCTTGTTGGTGGATAAAGATCATTATGACTGGAGCAATAACAGCAAGCCAGATTGCCCAAATAAGATCCAGTTCTAAATAAACAGCCCCTAATGCTAAGAAAGTAGCAATAATACCTAGCCAGTATCCAAATAGGTGGTAATGTCTTTGCCCACTTAAGCGACGGCGGATAAAGGTAAGAGAAGTTAAATAAATAGCAATAGCTGATGTTAATGTAGCCATTGCAAATAGTGGTGACACGTGATGTTCACTTACGCTTGAGCTGTTTAGCTGTGTTACTGTATCGGCAATCAATTCTAATGCTGAACCAACAGCAGCTAAAGAAATAAAGACAAAATAATGACCATAACCGAATAAAAATACGGTCTTAAATAGGCGTTGTCGTTCTAATAGCTGTGCAAATGGCATTTTAAAATAGAGCCACCAAAGAGAGAACATTATTGCAGAAATACCCAATCCCAGTGGCAGCGCTTCGGTAAGTAGTGAAATTTCGCTACGCAATAATGGTGTGATTGCGTTAGTAATGCCGAGTAATCCTTCGCCAAGCAGAATAATGGTTAGCAATCCATAGCGTTCGGCAATGTGGTGAGGATGCCAGCTTGTTGCCTCTTTTCGTTCAGCCCATAAAGGTACAGAGAGTTCAATTAGTATCATTATAGGAATAAGATAATAGGCATAATCAGTTAATGCAAAAACAATAATTCCCCATAAAATTTGCGTGATAATTAAACCATATCCATAACGTTGGCAGGTTGCTTTTCTGGTTTGATCATTCCTTGCCGCTCTGAACCATTGATAGGCTTGAGCTAGACGCATAATAACGAAACCCCACAACATATTTTTTAATGAACCATTATGAAATACTTCATTAATACTGACTGCTAAAATTAACGCCCCGAACATTTGTACCATTGTTACGATGCGATAGGCGCTATCATCAGTATCATAGGCAGATGCGAACCAAGTGAAATTCATCCACGCCCACCACACGGTGAAGAAGCAAAAAGAGAAAGTAGCCACCCCTTGCAGTAGGTGATGGGCGGCGAGTGCGTGATGCAAACCGCTTGCCGTGGCAGCGATAGCGATCACAAATACCAGATCAAAATATAACTCTAACGGCGTGGCGACACGGTGATGTTGTTGATGGTCGCGCGCCACCATCGGTTTTGTAGCAAGATAACGTTTTATCATAAATTAATTTTCCTGTTGATGGCGTTGTAGGCAGGTTTTTTCATATTTGTTTCCCCATTTGTGCATTGCTTTAATCACCGGCAGTAGGGTTTGCCCAAATTCTGTCAGTGAATATTCCACTTTCGGCGGAATTTCCGGATAAACCTCACGATGCAAAATGCCGTCATTTTCCATTTCTCTCAGTTGCAATGTCAGCATTCGCTGCGTGATATTCGGAATCAATCGGCGCAATTCATTGAAACGTTGCGTCCCTTGGAAAAGGTGATACAGAATAATCACTTTCCATTTGCCACCGATAATCTCCAGAGTGGTATTTACCGGGCATTGTTGATGTTCGGTAATATTTTTGTCTGTCGCTTGCATTGTTTCCTCTGCTTGTCTGAAAAAAACGGCGTTATTATAGCGAAAAAATTTTATAAAAAAAGTCCATTTATTTTTCATATTAATTTTAAAAATAACAGTTTTGTTTTTATAACTATATAAAAATTAATAAATTATTTTAATTTAAAGGTATAAAAAATGTGCGTACTTACGAAAAATAAATTAAGTTTGTATAATGCACCGCATAAATTCAAGGGATGAAATGATAAAGGAGGGTAATAATGCAAATTTCAGAATTGGATAGAATTAATCAGTTAGCACATAAAGCAAAGAATGAAGGTTTAACAGTGGATGAAATTTCAGAAAGAGAAATGTTACGCCAACGTTATTTAGAGAAAATCCGTGGACAGCTAACTAATATTTTGGCAACAGTTACGGTGGTGGATAGCGAAGGTAATGATATTACGCCACAGAAATTACGTTTAGCGCAACGCAACGGAATGATGATTTAAACAGAGAATGAAAGAATAAAGGATAGCAAAATGAGAAAAGTTAAAAATATTTATCAAGAAAATCAAGCACATTGGGTCGGAGATGGCTTTTTGGTTCAACCGTTATTCAGTCATATGGGGGAAGATCGTGGAACAAATCCGTTTTTGATGTTGGATTATGCCGCACCACAATATTATGAACCGAACAGCCAGACACCTCGTGGCGTGGGGCAACATCCGCATAAAGGTTTTGAAACGGTAACGATCGCTTATCAAGGGGAAGTGGAACATCGTGATTCTAGCGGTGGTGGCGGTGTGATTAAAGCTGGTGATGTACAATGGATGACAGCTGGTGCTGGAATTATTCATCAAGAATTTCATTCTGAAGCCTTTAGTCGTCAAGGCGGAATGTTTGAGATGGTACAGCTTTGGGTAAATTTACCACGTAAGGATAAAAATGTACCAGCACATTATCAACATCTTGCTAAGGAAAATATTCCAGTAGTGGCGTTTGCAGATAATGCAGGTTATGCACGGATTATTGCTGGAGATTTTGCAGGTACACAAGGAGCGGCTAAAACCTATACTAAGATGAATGTGTGGGATATGGTGATTAATGCCGGACGTGAAGTTGAGATTGAAATACCGGAAAGCCAATCTCTCTCTATGGTGGTTTTGCGTGGTAAAGCGATCTTTAATCATAACGAGCAGGCGAGTGCCGGACAGTTAGTCAATTTTGAGAGAAGTGCCGGCAAAGTAACCATTACCGCCGCAGATGAAGAGCTGAAAATTCTGCTGTTAGCAGGGGAACCGATTGAAGAACCTGTTGTAGGTTATGGTCCGTTTGTGATGAACTCTTTTGAAGAGATTCGCCAAGCAGTGAACGATTTTAATGCCGGTAAATTCGGTCAAATTGAAAATTGATAAAATGGGTGGTTGCTAAGGCATCCGCCCTGAATAAGGAGAAAAAACGATGCTTTATAAACCATCTCATCCAAACAGTTTATTGCAAGATGAACAACTTTTTCTATTCCAGCAATTTCCACCTGAAAAATGGCAGATGTTGCCGAGTTTTAGCGGTGCTGCTGGTTGGTTAGGAATGCACGATAGCTTACGTTTCGGACAAGGAATGTTAGATCATCTAGGACAGCAATATTTGGATCAGCACTTAGATTGGGAAACGTTCCGGCAACGGTTATTGCACGAAGCCTATCTGCATTATGGGCATCTGGATGGGCATCATCGTTTAGAAGATGATGAACATTTTCCTAAAATGCGTTTGCAACAACCGAAATTAGCTTCAGGATTTGATCTGTTAGAAAATGATCATCATCAGATTGCCGAACGGTTAAGTGAGGTTGATAGGGATTTGCTTCGTTTACGGCAGACGCAATTACAGCCTTCTCAACAGAAATGGGTTGATCAGTTAATTGATAATATTAAACAGAGTGGTGAATTGCTGTATCGTCATCTTGCGGATGAAGAAGATCTGGTGATTCCGTTATTAGCTCTACAACAAGAAGCAAACTAAATAAAATAAATTATTTTATAAAAAACAGCCATTAAACGGCTGTTTTTAACTTCTGAATATAAAATAGACGCAACCTAACAGACAAAGCCCAGCCCAGATATAATCCAATTTAAATGGTTGTTTAAAGAACCAAATCAGAAACGGCACAAAAACAAGCAACGTAATCACTTCTTGGGTGATTTTCATCTGCCCGAAAGAGAAACCTTGTGCAGCAAGATACCGGGTTGCCGGAATCATAAAACTGTATTCCAGTAATGCGATAAACCAGCCGAAAATGACCGCTTGCCAAATCGGTGCATTATGCAGGAATTTCAAATGGCTGTACCACGCCAATGTCATAAAACAGTTGGAAATCACTAACAGCAATAATGGGAAAATGTACGCAAACATCTTAGACCTGTGAAATTGAATATGGGAATAAGCGATGCATTTTACGCTTTTTTTGCTGACAGAAAAATGGGCGTTAAGAAAAAAGGTTGGGCATATGCCCAACCGTAAAGGTGTGATCAGTTAGAGGAAAATGCTGGCGATAGCGACAATAGTAAAACCGATAACGCCCAACAAGGTTTCCAAAACAGTCCAAGTTTTAAAGGTGGTTTTGGTGTCCATTTCTAAGAAACGGCTGATTAACCAGAAACCGGAGTCATTAACGTGAGATAACACAGTCGCACCGGAAGCGATTGAGATCACGATAAAACAGAGATCGAATTGACTTAATCCGGGCGTTGCCGCAATGGTCGGTGCCATAAGGGCGGCAGTGGTGGTTAATGCCACAGTTGCAGAGCCTTGAGCAACACGTAAACAGGCAGAAATAACGAATGCCGCCACGATCACCGGCAATCCGGTGTTGGATAACGTGGATGCCAACACATCGCCGATACCGCTGGCACGCAACACTCCGCCAAACATACCGCCGGCACCGGTTACCAAAACGATTGAGCAGATTGGCCCTAATGCACTGTCGCAAAGTTTTTCAATTTGCTCCTTAGTACGTTGACCTTTTAATAACATAATAGCAACCAATAATGTGATTAATAAAGCAACAGGAGTTTTCCCTAACATTCTGAGAATTTCAACCCAAGTTTGTGAGCCATCAATTACTTTGATGGTACTTAAAGTATTTAACCCTGTATCTAAGAAAATTAAACAGAGCGGTAATAGCAAGATAAATAAAACTTTTCTAAAGCTTGGTACTTCAGAATTTACAGTTTCAGCAACCACATTTTTACTTAAAAAGGTGGTTGGTAATGCAACGTGAATACGTTTACCGATAAATTGGGAATAGAGATAAGCACCGATATACCAAGTTGGGATAGCAGTAAGCAAACCAATAATCACTAATAGCCCCATATTTACACCAAGTAACTCACCGGAAGCTACCGGACCTGGATGTGGTGGTAGAAAAGCGTGCATTACAGCAAAAGCGCCGGCTGCAGGAAAAGCATATTTTAAAGTAGAATCACCAAAGCGTTTCGCTACGCTGAAGATAATTGGCAACATTACCACCAATCCGGCATCGAAAAAGATTGGAAAACCGAATAATAGCGAGGTGACACCCAGCGCTAATGGTGCGCGTTTTTCGCCGAAAATTTTGATTAAGGTATCTGCTAGTACTTTTGCACCACCGGTGATTTCTAATAAACGACCAATCATTGCGCCTAAACCTACTAATAGGGCAACGGAAGCTAAGGTATTGCCGAAACCACTCAGCATTGTTGGAACGATTTTGGTATAAGGCGTACCGGTAACAAGTGCAGTTAAGAGACTGACCAATGTTAAGGACACAAAAGCGTGAACTTTAAAACGTATAATTAAGATTAATAAAGCAATAATTGCACCAAGTGCAATTAAAAGCAGTGTAGTTGCATCGTGAGCCATAGAGTTCTCCCTAAAAAAGACTAAACATTTTAATTATTTTATATGTTACCGATAACAATAAAATTGTAAAAACAAATTTTCCTAAAATGAGATCTAGATCTCATTTTTTGGCATAATTTCGTTTTTTAGTATACAAAACAATCAATATAAATGGTTTTTAATAAAAAATGACTTAAATCAAAGAAAAATAATTTCAGTTATTGACGAAATAGGTAATATAGATTTAATCTTTAATTGTTACCGATAACATTTAATTCTAAATTTTATAGTGTATTTGGGGTAAGTGGTTATCGTAGATGGATTTTAGTAAGAATTGATTGTTTCTAGGGGAATGAAAATGACAGCACAAAAAGGAAAAAGTTTTATCTTAATGGGGGTTTCGAGTACAGGAAAAACAAGTATTGGTACGGCAATTAGTCAGCAATTAGGACTGAAATTAATTGATGGAGATGATCTACATCCACGTGCCAATATCATCAAAATGCGCGATGGACACCCTTTGAATGATGAAGATCGCGCTCCTTGGTTGGAGCGTATTCGAGATGCTGCATTCAGTCTGGAACAAAAATCTGAACGAGGCATTATTATCTGTTCAGCTTTGAAGAAGAAATATCGAGATCAAATTCGACAAGGAAATCAAGATGTGAAATTTATTTTTCTGGAAGGCGATTTTGATTTAGTGTTATCAAGAATGAAACAACGCCAAGGTCATTATATGAAAGTGGATATGTTGAAAAGTCAATTTGCAACATTGGAAACGCCACAAGCCGATGAAACGGATGTGATTCACATTGATATTAATGCACCTTTTGAACAGGTAGTAGATCGTTGTGTTACTGCTATTAAGCCATTTTTAGCTGAATAGGTGGTGCAGTATGAATTCTGTTATTGCTCAAGTAACTAAACGAATTGTGGAACGCAGTCGACACACACGAGAACGTTATTTAGCCCGTATTGAACATCAGTTGCAACGAGGAAAAAGTCGCTCCCATCTTAGTTGTGGTAATTTAGCACATACAGTAGCAACCTGCTGTCCAGCACAGAAACAGACAATTTTGGATTTTACAAAAATCAATGTGGGAATTGTTTCTGCTTATAATGATATGTTGAGTGCGCATTCGCCTTATCTTGAGTATCCAACACAAATCAAACAGATATTAGAACAAATGGGACATTCTGCTCAGGTAGCAGCAGGTGTGCCAGCAATGTGTGACGGTATTACGCAAGGACAGGAGGGAATGGATCTTTCATTGTTTTCTCGAGATCTAATTGCTCAAAGTACAGTGATAGGTTTAAGTCATAATACTTTCGATGCCACATTGTTATTAGGTATTTGCGATAAAATTGCACCGGGACAATTAATGGGGGCATTGTCTTATGGTCATTTGCCGACAGCATTTGTGCCGACTGGTCCAATGACAACTGGAATATCAAATAAGGAAAAAGTTGCTATTCGTCAGCAGTATGCAGCTGGAAAGTTAGGTAAAGAAGCGTTACAGCAGATGGAAAATGCTGCTTATCATAGCAACGGAACTTGTACGTTTTATGGTACGGCAAATACTAATCAGCTTGTGTTTGAGGCGATGGGATTAATGTTGCCGGGTGCTGCATTTGTGCCGGTGAACAGCCTGATTCGACCGTTGTTAACAGAAATGGTTAGCCGTCATATGGTGAAGATTAGCCAAAACGGTACGGATTTTAGACCATTAGCGAAAGTTTTAGATGAGAAAAGTTTGGTCAATGGTTTAGTGGCATTATTGGCTTCGGGCGGAAGTACAAATCACACAATGCATATGATTGCTGTAGCGAAGGCGGCAGGTTTTATTCTGAATTGGGATGATTTTTCTGATTTGTCGAATGCTGTACCATTATTGGCGAAGATTTACCCAAATGGACCTGCAGATGTAAATCAATTTCATCAAGCAGGTGGAGTGCCGTTATTGTTGAAACTGTTGGCAGAGCGTGGATTATTGCATTTAGATGCGACCCCGATTTATGGCTCAATGCAGGATTATTTCACTATGCCGACCCTACAACAAGGAAAACTGGTTTATCAGGCGGTGGATCAGACTTTAGATAAGAATGTGATTGCGGAGCAAGGCAAAGCATTCAGTGCACACGGCGGATTAAAAGTGGTTGCCGGTAATCTGGGACGAGGTGTGATTAAAATCAGTGCGGTGCAACCGGAAAAACGCCGATTAATCGCACCGGCAATGGTGTTTGAGTCACAACAGGATGTGGTGAACGCTTATCAACAAGGAAAATTGACGCAAGATGCAGTGATTGTGGTGCGTAACAGCGGGCCGGCGGCAAGAGGAATGCCGGAATTGCACCAGTTGATGCCGATTTTAGGCAATTTAATGGAGCAAGGGTTAAAAGTCGCATTGGTGACGGATGGGCGTTTATCCGGCGCTTCCGGGAAAGTACCTTCGATCATTCATTTAACGCCGGAATCCGTGAAAGGTGGGCCGTTAGCCTATGTGCAAAATGGCGATTTATTGGAAATTGATGCAGAACAGGGGCACTTAAACTGTTTAACTGATTTAAGTGAACGTCAAGCAGTGAAGATTGATTTGAGTGCGGAGTATCAATATTCCGGACGAGAGTTGTTTAAACTGTTCAGGCAAAACATCAGTTCAGCTGAAGAGGGGGCGACTATCTTCAATGATGAGTAGTAGGATTTAAATTATTAGTGGGGTTGGTAGAAGATACCAACCTCAATTTTTTAATGCCTAAAATGGTGATGACGGTCGCCGAAGAAACGTAAAATTTCCTTACCTGACACCGTTAAGACAATTGCGGAAAGAATAGCAATAATGCCAAGTAAAATACGTATAGTCATCTGTTCGTGGAACACTAAAACGCCGACTAATAGTGCAGTAATCGGCTCCAATGCACCAATAATGGAAGCGGTGGTTGAACCGATCATTTGAATAGACTGATTCATCAATATCAAAGAAAGTACAGTTGGAACTACCGCTAAACCAATGATATTAATACAAAATTGCGATGAATTATTTACTTGCAAACGTACACCAAAATCTAAGCGAAAGAAAAATACTAATGCACTGAATAGCAAACCATAAAAAGTTAATTTAATGATCGGTAGATTATGCAAAGGTGATTTTTCAACTGCAATAATATAAATGGCGTAAGTCAAGGCTGAAATAAAGACAAGCAAGACACCAAACGGATTAAGACTGGTACCATCATTGTCTTGGTATAGCATAGATACGCCGAAAATTACGAGCGTAATTGCAAGCATAGTGATTAAATTAATACGTTCCTTGAAGAACATTATCATCATCACTGCTACTAATAATGGATAGATAAATAAAATAGTTGATGCAATACCGGCTTCAATCAATTGATAACTCATAAAGAGAGCGAGTGATGAAATGGCAAACATTACACCAACGAAAATAACAGAAATCAACTCTACTTTAGTGAGTGAAAAAGATATTTTTTGTTGCCGCATAATAAATGCAAGGATCAAGCTGGCAACACTAAAACGATAGAATAATACGGAGTCGGGAGATAACCCTAATTCATATAAAGGCAGTGTAAATAAAGGGTTTAATCCATAAAAACTAGCACCAATACAACCAAAGATAAACCCTTTAGAAACAAGTTTTGAGATCATTTTTTAAACACACATAAATTAGAATGCGCGTATTATAGACCTTTTATTTTTTGCGTAAACGCCTAATTGTCATCAACCATAAAGCAAGCAATTTTTACTCCGTCAGAATAGGTTTTTAATTCCGGTTGTTGTTGACGACACCGTTCCGTGGCAAACTGGCAGCGAGCATTGAAAGCACAACCTTTTGGTGGATTTAATGGGCTAGGTAATTCGCCGGAAAGTTTGATTCGTTCTCGTCTTAATTCGGGTGATAATCTCGGTGTCGCTGAGAGTAAAGCTTTAGTATATGGGTGACGTGGATTGCCGAAAATTTGTTCGGTCGTGCCTTGTTCGACACAACGACCTAAATACATCACTATTACTTCATCAGAAATGTGTTCTACCACAGAGAGATCGTGAGAAATGAAAACATAGGATAAACCTAAGTTTTCCTGTAATTCCATCATCAAATTTAGTACTTGCGCTCGAACAGAAACATCCAGCGCAGAAACAGGTTCATCCGCTACGACAATATCAGGGTTCAACATTAAACCACGAGCAATGGCAATACGTTGACGTTGACCACCAGAAAACATATGGGGATAACGATCATAAAATTCCGGACGTAATCCCACTTTATCCATAATTGATAAGACTGCTGCTTTACGCTGATCTTTTGTTAGATTAGTATTAATTTTTAACGGTTCATCTAGAATCGTACCAATTTTTTTACGTGGATTAAGAGATGCATAAGGGTTTTGAAACACAATTTGAATTTTTTGTCGGCGTAATTTAACGATCTCGTTATCTTTAACTAAAAAATTTTTCCCTTGATAATAGAGTTCACCTTCTGTCGGACTTTCAATCATTGTTAGTAATCTTCCCAATGTTGATTTACCGCAACCGGATTCTCCAACAACTGCTAGTGTTTTGCCTTGCTGTAATGTGAATGAAATACCGTCAAGTGCTTTGACATATTGAACAGGCGTGAAAACTCCTTTTTTTACTGGATAGTATTTTTTTAGATTAATCGCTTCCAATAAAGGCGTACTCGCCGTTGTTTTTGTAATCATTTGTTTATCAGACATTTTGAGGATTTCCTTGTACATCAAGAGGTGTATGACATTTGACCAAACGGTTGCCTAGTTTGTGTAGTTGTGGTTCATTTTTGCGACATTCATCCGTAGCATACGGACAACGAGGATTAAGCAGACAGCCTTGTGGACGATCGTATTTTCCGGGAACAACACCGGGCAATGATTGCAAACGAGATTTACCGGTAGCAAATTCCGGCAAGGAGCGTAGTAGTGCCTGTGTATAAGGGTGTTTAGGCTCACGGAAAATATCCTCAGATAACCCCTCTTCGACTACTTGACCAGCATACATTACAATAATGCGATGAGCAGCTTCTGCAACTAATGCTAAATCGTGCGTGATTAGAATCAACGCCATATTCTCTTTTTGCTGTAATTCTAAAAGTAAATCAATAATTTGTGCCTGAATTGTTACGTCTAATGCAGTAGTTGGTTCATCAGCAATTAATAATTTCGGTTTGCAAGCGATTGCCATTGCGATCATCACTCGTTGACTCATTCCGCCGGATAATTGATGTGGATAAACATCAAGGCGAGATTTTGGGTCAGGAATGCCAACCAATTTTAATAATTCAAGGGTACGCTCTCGACGTTCTCTGCGACTTCCTCCTTGATGTACTTTGAGTGCTTCCATAATTTGGAAACCTACCGTATAACAAGGGTTTAAACTTGTCATTGGGTCTTGAAAGATCATTGCAACATCAGCACCGACTAATTTTTGCTTCTGTTTTTCATCCAGTTTTAATAAGTTCTGCCCATCAAATTGTAATTGGTCAGCACTCACGCGTCCTGGAAAATCAATTAGTCCCATAATTGCCAACGAACTCACCGATTTTCCTGAACCAGATTCTCCGACAATTCCTAAAATTTCACCCTGTTCAACTTGATAACTGATACGATCAACTGCTTTAAAAGGTTTATCTTTATCGCCAAAATGAACAGATAAATTGTTAACGGTTAATAACGACATTATTACTCCTACTGTTTCAATTTTGGATCAAGTGCATCTCGTAAGCCATCACCCATTAGGTTAAAGGCAAGCACAGTGAAAAGAATGGCTAAGCCGGGGAAAGTGACAACCCACCAAGCACGTTGAACAAATTGTAATGCTTCTGCCAGCATTGCACCCCATTCCGGTGTTGGTGGTTGAGCGCCAATTCCAAGGAAACCGAGTGCTGCCATATCTAAAATAGCGTTGGAGAAGCCCATTGATGTCTGCACAATTAATGGTGCAAGACAGTTAGGTAAAATGGTAATAAACATTAAACGTAAGATCCCTGCTCCAGCAACACGGGAAGCGGTTACGTAATCTCGATTGATCTCATTTAAAACCGAAGCGCGAGTTAAACGGACGTAACTTGGTAACGATACAAAAGCAATTGCAAATGAGGCATTGAGCAATGATGGACCTAAAATTGCCACAATTGCGATTGCAAGCAAAAGGCTAGGTAATGCCAACATAATATCGATAATTCGCATAATGATCATATCGACTAAACCACCGAAATAACCGGCAATTAAACCTAAAGTAACGCCTAAAATAAAAGAAAGTGAAACGACTAACAGTCCAATGAAAAGAGATAATCTTGCACCATAGATAAGACGGGAAAGAATATCTCTTCCTACGTCATCTGTTCCTAGAATATGGCTCCAATTTCCTCCGTCAATCCAAGCAGGGGGAAGAAGGAAGGCATCACGAACCTGCATAATTGGATCGTGTGGTGCAATTACATCTGCAAACAAGCTAATAACAAAAATAATAATAATGTATCCTAAACCGACCACAGCTCCTTTGTTTTTGCTGAAATTGAACCAAAACTCTTGTAACGGTGAACGCGGAGCTGGTGCGGTAAGTTCAAGGGTAGACATAAATGAAATCCTTATTTACGGTATCTAATACGGGGATTAACCACACCATATAACAGATCAACCAATAAATTGACGATGATAATGATAGTGGCAATAATCAACACGGCACTTTGTACTACTGGATAATCTCTGGCACGAATTGCTTCGATAACCCATTTGCCGATTCCCGGCCAAGAAAAAATTGTCTCAGTAAGGATAGCACCGGACAATAATTGCCCAACAATCAATCCAATTACAGTAACGACCGGTATTAATGCATTACGCAGTGCGTGAACAACAATAATACGCATCGAAGAAAGCCCTTTGGCACGAGCAGTGCGGATATAATCTTCGCCTAGCACTTCCAACATAGAAGAACGAGTCATTCTTGAAATAACCGCTAGTGGAATAGTACCAAGTACAATAGAAGGGAGAATTAAATGCATAACTGCTGATTTAAATGCTCCAGGTTCTCCAGATAACCAGCTGTCAATCAACATAAAGCCGGTTACAGAATCGACCCAATATTCCGCATCAATGCGACCGGAAACAGGAGTTAAATTCCATTGTACTGATACCAACAACATCAATAATAATCCCCACCAGAAAATCGGCATAGAATAGCCAGTGAGGGAAATTGCCATTACCGAGTGATCAAATATCGACCCTCGCTTAATCGCTGCTAAAATCCCGATAGGGATACCGATAATAACAGCAAATAAAATTGCGAAAACGGCAAGTTCGATTGTTGCCGGAAAGAGTGACAGAAATTCATCTAAAACCGGCACATTGTTTTTAAAAGAGATGCCGAAATCACCGTGAGCAATGCCTTTTAAATAATCGAAATATTGTTCAGGTAAAGGTTTATCAAGTCCCAATTGATGCATCATTTGCTGATGAACTTCCGGACTTAAACCACGTTCTCCCATACGAATTTCGATTGGATCACCGGGAATAAGATGAATAAGAGCAAAAGTGAGTAAAGTGATTCCGATAAATGTTGGAATCACCATCGCTACCCGTTTGAAAATAAATCGAAACATAAGATTCTCATTAAACAATTAAAAGATTCTTGCCATCAAGTGATGGCAAGAAAAGTTGTTATCATTATAAAAGTGATAATATAGCGATTGTAATTATTCTAAGTCAACGCCATAAAACGGATGAAGTGAGAATGGGTTAATAATGTAATTCTTCACTTCTTTACGAGTCGGCTCATAAACAGTTGAATGTGCAATGGTGATCCAAGGAGCCTGTTCTTTGAAAATCACTTGTGCCTGCTTATAAAGTTCGGTACGTTTAGCTAAATCGGTTGATTGCACCGCTTCACGAATTAATTTATCAAATGGTTCATAGCAGAATTTAGCATAGTTTGAACCTTGCTCTTTCGCAGCGCAGCTTAATAATGTTCCTAAGAAGTTGTCAGGATCACCGTTATCACCGTTCCAACCCATCATACCGCTTGGATCTTCACCTTTACGCATACGTTGCAAATATTCACCCCATTCATAGCTGATGATTTTGGCATCAACTCCGACTTTTTTCCAGTCAGCCTGAATCATTTCTGCCATACGACGTGCATTCGGATTATACGGTCGAGAAACCGGCATTGCCCAAAGTTCGGTACTGAAACCTTTTTCAAAACCAGCTTCTTTTAGAAGTTGTTTTGCTTTTTCAGGGTCGTAATCATAATCTTTAATATCATCGTTGTAAGACCACATTGTTGGTGGAATCGGGTTTTTCGCAATTTGACCAGTTCCTTGATACACTGCCTCCATAATGGCTTTTTTGTTCACGGCATAACTTAATGCTTGACGAACTTTAATATTATCAAATGGTGGTTTTGTGACGTTAAAACTTAAGTAGCCAATGTTAAGCCCAGCTTTTTCGTTAACAATAATTTCGGGATTTTTCTTCATATCGGCAATATCAGCCGGATTAGGATAAGGAATTACATGGCATTCACCTTTTTTTAGTTTAGCATAACGAACGGAAGGATCCGGTGTAATAGAAAATACTAAACGATCTATTTTTGCTTTACCTTCCCAGTAATTAGTGAAAGCTTTATAACGAATTAAAGCATCTTTTTGATAAGAAACAAATTCAAACGGGCCAGTACCAATTGGTTGAGTATCGACTGCATCCGGTTTGCCTAAAGCCAACATTTTATCGGCATACTCTTTTGAAAGAATAGACGCAAAGTCCATCGCGACATTAGCAAGGAACGGTGCATTAGGCGCTTTTAGAGTAAAGCGAACGGTGTAATCATCAATTTTTTCAATTTTATCAATGATATTCGGCATATCCATACCGATAAAATATTCATAAGTTCCGCCGGAAATTTTGTAATATGGATTATCTTTATCCAATTGGCGATTAAATGAGAACAACACATCATCGGCATTAAAATCACGAGTAGGCTTAAACAGCTTATTTGATTGGAATTTTACACCTTTACGGAGATGGAATGTGTACACTTTACCATCGTCTGAAATATCCCAACTTTCTGCCAATGATGGAATAACATTGGTTTTACCTCGTTCAAAAGTTGTTAAACGGTTATAAATTGTTTGTCCGCTAGCATCAATGGATGCACCGTCTGTCACTAATTGTGGATTGAATGCTGAAGGAGAGGCCTCTAAACAATAAACTAGTGTTTTTGGTGCAGCGAGTGCAACAGTAGAGAGAGATAGTGCCAGCACGCTCAGTGATAGCTTAGTTAATTTTTTCATAATTTCTCCAAGTTGTATGTGTGTTTGCCATCGTTTTTATTAAAAAACTTCTTTATTTAGTGAACAAAAAACTTAATTTGTCAAGAGATATTTAATTAAGTTTAAAGAAATGAGTGAAAAGCGATCATTAACATTAAACAGGTACAGAAAAATCATAATAACAATAAATATTTCTGTAGAGTTAAAAATTTATTTGAAATATGTCACAAATTTAAACAAATAAACTTTATTATTTGTGATGATTACTTTAAATTTGTAACAGTTATTTAACAATAAATTACTTACGGAGTAAAAATGAGTTATCAATATGCTAATGACCTTAGCCAAAAATCTGAATTACGCCAATTAATTAGCCAACATTATGCGTCTCCTGAACAGGAAGCAGTACAGCGTTTGTTGACTACATTGTCTTTTAATGAACAACAAGAAAATACGATCAATAATGTAGCGCGTGAGTTGATTACCAAAGTTCGTTCTAAAAAACAGAAACATTACGGAGTTGATGCTTTAATGCACGAATTCTCTTTAGGGTGTGATGAAGGGATTGCGTTGATGTGTTTGGCGGAAGCTTTGTTACGTATTCCTGATGCGGAAACGAGATATGCATTAATTAATGATAAATTACAGCTTGGTGATTGGCGTTCTCATATTAAGAAATCAGGTTCATTGTTCACAAATGCAGCTAGTTATGGCTTGATTTTAGGGAGTAAAATTAGTGCTTCTTTGAGTGAAGAAAAACTCTCTTCAGCATTAATGAAAAGTTTTTCCCGTTTGTCTGCACCGATAATGAAGTTAGCGATAGAAAAGGCAATGGGTATTTTGGGAAATCAATTTGTTACCGGTGAAACAATGGAGGAAGCGTTAAAAAATATTATTCCTAGGGAAAAAATAGGCTATCGTTTTTCTTTCGATATGTTGGGCGAAGCGGCAATGACAATGGCGGATGCCGACCGATATATGCAAGATTATGTGGAGGCGATTGATGCGGTCGGTCGTCAATCGGCAGGTCGCTCATTGTATGATTCCAATGGTGTATCCGTAAAACTTTCAGCAATTCATCCCCGTTATAGTCGTTCTCAGCAACAACGAGTAATGGATGAGCTTTATCCTCGATTAAAGAAATTGTTTGTATTAGCGAAGCAGTACAATATTGGATTAAATATTGATGCTGAAGAAGCTTCTCGTTTAGAGATATCTTTAGATTTGCTGGAAAAATTATTACAAGATCCTGACCTTACCGGATTTGATGGTATTGGTTTTGTAGTTCAGGCTTATTCTAAGCGTTGTCCGTTTGTGTTGGATTACATTATTGAAATGAACCGTCGTTATCAGCGTAAAATGATGATACGGCTAGTAAAAGGTGCTTATTGGGATAGTGAAATCAAATGGGCGCAAGCAGAAGGTGTTTCCGGTTTTCCTTTATATACTAGGAAAGTACATAGTGATATTTCTTATATCAGCTGTGCAAAAAAATTGTTAGCGGCTCAGGATGTGATTTATCCACAATTTGCGACACATAATGTGCAGACACTATCAACTATTTATGAGTTGGGAAAAAATAAAGAATTTGAGTTTCAATGTTTACATGGAATGGGCGAAACGCTGTATGACAATGTTGTCGGGCCACAACAATTCAATCGTCGTGTGCGCGTGTATGCGCCGGTGGGAACGCATCAGACATTGTTGGCTTATTTAGTGCGCCGCTTGTTGGAGAACGGTGCCAACTCTTCTTTTGTTCACCAATTAATTGACGACAATATTTCTGTTGAAGAGTTAATTGAAGCACCGTGGGAAAAAGTGAAGAAATTTAATGGCTTGCCGAATAAAGCAATTAAATTGCCGGAGGAATTATTCCCACAACGCAAAAATTCTCAAGGCTTCAACTTAAATGATGAAATGGATTTGGCACGCTTGGAACAGGCATTAAATAAAGCGGAGTATGGCGATGTTCACTCTCTTTGTGCAACCGATGCGGATATTTCACACAGTTATAAAGCCATTAATCCGGCGCAGTTGGCAGATAGATTGGCAACAGTCGATTTTATGTCTACTTCGTCAGCCGCTGAGGTTTTTTGTGCAGCACAACAGAGTAAATGGAACGAAAAAACAGCACAAGAAAGAGCTGAAATTTTAGAAAAAGCAGCTGATCTTTATCAACAGAATTTCGGATTATTGATTAAATTAGCAATTGAGGAAGCCGGTAAAACGTTGCCGAATGCGATAGGGGAGTTAAGAGAGGCGATAGATTTCTTGCGTTACTATGCAGAGCAAATTCGATTATTATCAGAAAATAAGATGTTAGCTCCGCCATTGGGTACTATTTTATGTATTTCACCTTGGAATTTCCCATTAGCAATTTTTACAGGACAAATCGCAGCAGCGTTAGCAGCTGGAAATAGTGTAGTGGCTAAGCCGGCTGAACAAACCTCAATTATTGCCTATTATGCGGTGAGATTGTTGCATCAAGCAGGCGTTCCTCGTGATGCATTGCAATTAACATTGGGCAATGGTGATTTAGGTGCGGCATTGGTTGCACAGCCGTTTAACGGGGTAATGTTCACCGGCTCAACAGAGGTAGCACATTTAATTAATAAACAGTTGATTACCCGTGAAAATCATCCGGTATTTATCGCAGAAACTGGTGGATTAAATACGATGGTAGTAGATTCTTCTGCATTATTAGAACAGGTGATTACAGATGTACTTAGTTCAGCATTTGATTCAGCAGGGCAACGTTGTTCCGCTTTGCGTATTTTGTTGGTGCAAGAAGATATTGCCGACCGTTTATATCAAATGCTTACAGAAGCAATGCAAGAACTGGTAATAGGCGATCCAAGATATCTTAATACTGATATTGGACCAGTGATAGATCAAGAAGCTCAACAAAAACTACTTGATTATCAAGCAAGTGTGCGTAAAATCGCACGTCGTCATTTTGAATTGTTTGCACCGACATCTGGTTATTTTGTTGCGCCGTCAATTTATGAGATTGGCTCATTGCAACAGATTACACACGAAGTTTTCGGGCCGATTTTGCATTTTGTACGTTATAAACCTCAGGATCTTGCCATTTTGTTACAAGCGATTAATGCAAAAGGGTATGCGCTGACTGGCGGTTGCCATAGTCGGATTCAGCAATCAATAAAAATGGTCGAAGACAATCTACAATGCGGTAATTTCTATATCAATCGTAATATCGTTGGTGCGGTAGTTGGTGTGCAGCCATTTGGTGGACACGGTTTATCTGGAACTGGTCCGAAAGCTGGTGGTGAATTATATGTTCAGCGTTTGACTCGAACCGCACAATATTATTCTTCGTTGGCTGAAGTACCGAAAACATTGCCAAGCATTACCGGTGAATTGAATATAATTAATTATAAAACAACATCAGTGTTGTTGTTGGGTGACGATGTCGCACGTTTGATGTCGGCATATCAATATTTACAACGCTCCGGTTTTAAAGTGGTAGTGGAAGAAGATAATCTATTGTTAACATATCGTTTACCGGATTTAACTGCACGTAAACCGAACGAATATTATCAAAAAGGTGTGTTTGTTTCGCCGATTAGTCTAGAAAAACGAGTGGCATTAGCAGAGCATAATCCATTTATTTTCTGTCTATATGACTGGACACAACATCAAGATATCACGTTGTTATATCACGAATTTTCACATAGTGAGAATATTGCAGCCGCAGGTGGAAATGCGACACTGATGGCTATTGAAGAACAATAACCACTATTAGTAGGGGGAAAGTATGCAGAATTATCAAATCTACACAGCTTTTGGTTTATATCTGTTTGTAATTTTAGGTATTGGCATTTACGCTTATTACTCGACAAAAAATTTTAATGATTATATTTTGGGTGGACGCAAAATGGGAAGTTTTGTAACAGCAATGTCCGCTGGTGCATCTGATATGTCTGGTTGGCTGTTGCTCGGATTACCCGGCGCTATTTTCATTACTGGTTTGTCGGAAGCGTGGATTGCTGTTGGTTTAACGGTAGGGGCTTATTTTAACTATCGTATTGTCGCAGGACGGTTGCGTGTTTTCACTGAACATTATGGTAATGCGTTAACGTTGCCTGAGTTTTTTGCAGCACGTTTTCCTTATCGTGCTAAATCATTAAAAATCATCTCTTCATCTGTTATTCTTTTTTTCTTTACTATTTATTGCGCTTCGGGGGTGGTAGCGGGTGCAAAATTGTTCCAAAGTCTGCTTGGTATTGATTATGGTACGGCATTAATTTTTGGGGCTATAGCTACTATTGCATATACTTTTATCGGAGGATATTTAGCCATCTCTTGGAGTGATACAATTCAAGCTTCATTAATGATCTTTGCATTGTTACTGGCTCCAGTTATCGTTTTGCTGAATATCAGTTGGAATGAAATTTCGGCAGCGTTAACATTAAAATCAGAGCAGACAGGCATTCCTTATTCAAATTGGTTGTATAATGTTTCTGGTATTGGTGTAATTTCAGCACTTTCTTGGGGATTAGGGTATTTTGGACAACCACATATTTTAGCGCGTTTTATGGCTGCAAATTCTGTACAAGCCTTAGAAAAAGCAAGAGTAATAGGTATTACGTGGATGCTACTTTGTTTAGGCGGTGCTTGTGCAGTGGGTTATTTCGGTTTGGCCTATTTTGAAGTGAAAGGTGTTATGTTAGATTCGGCAGAATCAGTATTCATTGAAATTTCCAAAGCTATTTTTAATCCGTGGATAGTGGGAATTGTATTATCAGCTATTTTGGCAGCTATTATGAGTACTTTATCAGCTCAATTTTTAATGTGTTCAGCAGCATTAACAGAAGACTTTTATCACGGCTTTTTACGAAAAAATGCTTCCAGTAAGGAGTTAGTTTGGGTTGGGCGTATTATGGTGTTAATTATTGCAGTAATTGCAATTGCAATTGCACAAGATCCGAATTCACGCGTAATGGGCTTGGTTTCCTATGCGTGGGCTGGGTTTGGTGCATCGTTTGGGCCATTGGTAATTATGTCTTTATTTAATCGCAATATCACTTCTAACGCAGCATTATGGGGAATGATTGCTGGAGCAGTAACCGTAGTGGCGTGGAAACCATTAATGCAGACTTTAAATTGGACAGATATTGCAAATCTTTATGAAATTATTCCGGGCTTTTTAGCCTGCTCAGTTGTTACCGTTACTTCATCATTATTTTCTCCGGTGGCGAAAGATGTTGCGGAACGGTTTGATGTTGCGGTTGATCATTTCAATTCGCAAAAGAGTTTGTAATTATTCGATTTTTTGCTAGTAAAGATAAGTAGAGCATTTGGGCTGAGTAAAATCAGCCCCTTTTTTAAGCAGTTGTTGTCATTTTTGCCGAAAATGCTTGACGATTTGCCGGAAAGTGAATATATTTCGCACCTAATTTCTGAATGAAATCCTCAAAACGGTGAGATGTCCGAGTGGTTGAAGGAGCACGCCTGGAAAGTGTGTATAGGGGAAACTCTATCGAGGGTTCGAATCCCTCTCTCACCGCCATTTATTTCCTTAAAAAATTTTCTTATATAATCCTTTTTCTCTTATTTCCATTAAGTTTTTATTAAACATTTTGGAATATCCAGAATAGTTGAAACGCTACTGTATTGAAAAATCTTTTTGCAAGAAAAAAGAAAACCTGCAATTTAAAGCTATTGCAGGTTTTGATTACAATTAAGAAACGGTTAAATTAAGTTATTCTTCATCGTCCTCTTTTGCCCATTCTAAGGCACGTTTAACGGCTTTTTTCCAACCTTTATAACGGCGTTGCTGTTTAGCTTCGTTTTGATCCGGCAAGAATGTTCTTTCGATAGAAGCTTTGTCACGCAACTCTTCGAGATCTTTCCAGAATCCGGTCGCCAAGCCGGCAAGATAAGCGGCACCGAGTGCGGTGACTTCTTTGACAGTCGGGCGTTCCACTTGAGTGTTAAGAATATCAGCTTGGAACTGCATTAAGAAATTATTCGCGGTGGCGCCGCCATCAACACGCAATGATTGCAATTTTTCACCTGAGTCGGACAACATCGCTTCCAAAACGTCCTTAGTTTGGTATGCGATAGATTCAAGCGTTGCTCTGACAATATGATTGCGGTTAGCCCCTCGAGAAAGACCAACAATAGCACCACGTGCATAAGGATCCCAATAAGGTGCGCCTAAACCGGTAAATGCCGGAACCACATAGACGCCGTTACAATCCGGCACTTTTTGAGCGAAATATTCGGTATCGGCACTGTCATGTACAATTTTTAATTCATCGCGCAACCATTGGATTGAAGCGCCGGCAATAAAGACGGAACCTTCTAAAGCGTAGGCAGGTTCACCTTTGGCATTACAACAGATAGTGGTTAATAGTCCATTTTGTGAAGTAATTGCTTTATCGCCGGTATTCATTAACATAAAGCAACCTGTACCGTAGGTGTTTTTCGCTTGTCCGGCATTAACACAAAGGTGTCCATAAAGAGCAGCCTGTTGGTCACCGGCAATACCGGCGATTGGAATACGCACGCCGCCTTTACCACCGATATTGGTTTGACCATAAATTTCGGAAGAATTTTTCACTTCCGGCAACATACTACGAGGAATATCCAAAATTTCTAACATCTTGTCATCCCACTGTTTGCTATGAATATTAAACATCATTGTACGAGAGGCATTAGTGTAATCGGTAACGTGCACACGGCCTTGAGTAAGTTTCCAAATCAACCAAGTATCAACCGTACCAAATAACAATTCACCTTTTTCCGCCTGTTCTCTTGCGCCTTCAACGTTATCTAAAATCCATTTCACTTTTGTTCCGGAGAAATAGGGGTCGACCACTAAACCGGTAGTATTGCGGATATAATCGGTATAACCTTTCGCTTTTAATTGATCGCAAAATTCGGCGGTACGACGGCACTGCCAAACAATTGCATTGTAAATTGGTTTACCGGTATTTTTGTTCCAAACGATAGTAGTTTCACGTTGATTGGTGATCCCAATAGCGGCGATTTGATCGGAAGTAATGCCAGTTTTTGCCACAACTTCATTTAAAGTAGAACTTTGTGTTGCCCAGATTTCCATAGGATCGTGTTCAACCCAACCAGTTTTTGGATAAATTTGTGTGAATTCGCGTTGTGCAATGCCGACAATATTGGCATCGTGGTCAAGCAAAACAGCGCGAGAACTGGTTGTACCCTGGTCTAAAGCAATGATATATTTTTTATCTGTCATAATAAGTTACCTTTTTAAGAAATTTAGTTATCAATTTTACAGCTATTGCACGGAAGATTTCTGCCAATAAAGCGACGATAACCCCACGCACCGAATAATCCGCCAAGAATTGGCGCAATAATTGGAACTAGTGCATAAGGAATAACGTGTCCGCCGGTCATTGCAATTTCACCCCAGCCGGAAAGTGCAGCGAATAATTTAGGGCCGAAGTCACGTGCAGGATTCATTGCAAAGCCGGTTAACGGCCCCATTGCACCACCCAATACCGCAATGAGAATACCGATAAGTAAAGGCGCTAAAGCACCACGCGGTACGCCGTTACCATCATCAGTCAAAGCTAAAATAACACCGACTAAAGTGGCAGTAAGAATAAATTCAACTGTTCCAGCAGTGAGTAAATCAATATGAGGATTTGCATAGGTAGAGAAAATACCAGCAGTAAATAGGCTTTCGGCAGAACCTCTTACAATATGTTGAGTTGTTTCGTAATCAATGATGACTCCTCGATATAGCAGGTAAACAACTGCGGCTCCGAAAAAACCTCCTAACATTTGAGCGATAATGAAAGGTACTACTTTTTTGCCATCGAAGCAGGCGAATTTCCAAAGAGCGATAGTGACAGCAGGATTAAGATGAGCTCCGGAAACACCGGCGGTAAGATAAACTGCTAATGCAACCCCCATTCCCCAAACGATACTGATTTCCCATAAACCGAATGAAGCACCTGCAACACGGGCTGCAGCTACACAACCGCAACCAAAAAAGATCAATAATGCCGTTCCGAGAAATTCGGCAATACATTGTCCTTTTAATGAATGATCGAGTGCCATAAAGACTCCTTATTTGTAAAATGAAAGTAGAAAAGAAAGTATAAATAATGTTCTTAATCGAACTTATGTTTTGTATTTAAAAGAAAAAATGAGCGTTTATAAAGTATAAATTTTCTAAAATGAGAAGTGTATCAAAATTTTTATTGCAGATTTATTTAAAAATGAGTGATTTATCACAAAAGAATATGCTTATTGAAGTGATTAATGCAGAAAAATTTTTTAAAAAGAGAAATTTTTTGCGTAAAAGAAAAAACTCTCGTATGTGAATTGTTGAATACGAGAGTTTTTAACGAATGTTCAATGCTTAACCACCTGACAGCTTAACTTTAAAGCCTTTTTCTTCCAGCAGCTGTTTTAATAGATCACGATTTTCTCCTTGAATTTCAATTGTACCGTTTTTAACTGAGCCACCACAGCCACAACGCTTTTTCAGTAATGAAGCAAGATCAGAGAGAGCTTTTTCCTCTAAGAGTAAACCGCTGATAACACAAACACCTTTTCCTTTACGTCCTGATGTTTGGCGTTGAATACGAACAATACCATCACCTTGTGGACGTTGCTGTACTTGCTTTTGAGGTTTGATACGTCCGTTTTCAGTTGAGTAAACAAGTTGACTATCAGACATTGATTATCCTTGAATTGATGCATTGATCTGTTTTAATACAGCAACAGGATCTGCGGCTTGTGTAATTGGACGACCGATAACTAGATAGTCTGAGCCGGCATTAATCGCCTCTCTTGGTGTCATTACGCGACGTTGATCACCTAGTTGAGTACCTTCAGGACGAATTCCAGGGGTGATTAATTTAAATTCGTTTCCACAGCGCTGACGTAAGATTTCCACTTCTTGTGGTGAACAGACTACGCCATCCAATCCGGCACGTTGGCTTAAACGCGCTAAACGAATAACGTGTTCTTCTGGAGAAGTATTAACGCCGATTTGCAATAAATCTGCTTCTTCCATACTGGTTAGAACAGTGATAGCAATTAAAATCGGCGCATCTTTGCCATAAGGTTCCAGAATTTTTTTCGCTGCTTCCATCATTCTTAAACCACCACTGGCGTGCATATCGACCATCCAAACACCTAAATCGGCGGCGGAACGTACCGCACGGGCAACAGTATTCGGAATATCGTGGAATTTTAGATCTAAGAACACATCAAAATTACGTCTTTGCAATTCTTTGACAAATTCTGTACCTAGAGTAGTAAACATCTCTTTACCCACTTTAAGGCGACATAAACTGGGATCAAGCTGATCAACCAGTTGCATTGCTTCTTTTTTCGTTTCATAGTCTAAGGCGACAATAACTTTATTTTCCATGATGTTCCCTCTTTGTTTGCAAATTAATTTTCTATTGGTGTAACCGTTTCCCATCGCCGACAGGATGGACATTGCCAAATCAGTTTATGGCTCTGAAAACCGCAATGATTACAGCGATATTCAAAGCTTTTTTTCAAACGTTCGTCAACGATATTATAGAGTAGTTTTAGACTCTCTTTGCCGTTTCCTTCATCAAGCTCATTAATTTGATATTGAATGAATCGATGAAATATTCGCATTGTCGGACGTTTCTCAAGCTGACGATAGAGATGATTTTTTGCAACTTCAGCACCTGATTTCCGTTCAATATAATCTGTTAAGGCAATAACTACGGAGCTATTAGCTTTATGTTGTTGTAATTTGATAAGAAACAGTTCCAAATCGTGGCTATTCGGCAAATGTTGATAATATTCGATAAGTGGTGGTAAGGCTTCACTGATATAGGCAAGATTTTGCTCGGTAATTTGTTGTAATGTCTTGATGGCTTTTGGATAATTGCCTTGTTTTGCATATTGTTCGGAAAGAATAAGCGTTGCTCTAACGCAAGTTGGTGAAACGATTAAAGCTTTTGTAAGAGCATCTATAATCTGTTGTTGCTGATTGGATTCTAAGGCAAATTCGCAATAGTAATGTGCCAATGCGATATTTTCATTGTGCTGCGTCAATTTGCGATAACGCTCTCCCACCTCGATAGCTTTATCCCACTCTTTAGTACGTTGATAAATATTTGCCAGTTCGTGTAAGGCATTTTCTGCGTAGTCTGGCTCTTCACTTAATTTCTGGTAGAGTTTTTCGGCTCTATCCAAGAACCCTACAAACATAAAATCTTTGGCTAATTGCTGGCGGGTGAGCAATTTTTGTTCATAACTGTAATTCGGATTGTTGTCGATATTTTGGTGGATACGCAACGCACGATCCACCTCACCGCGAGAACGGAATAAATTACCTAAAGTCAATTCCGCCTCAAATTGGGAGTCGTTGTCGATAGCGTTTTCCGACTCCTGTTTTTCCAGCATTTTTAAGAAAAGATCAACCGCCTTTTCTTGTTGGTTGGATAAAAGAAAATTTACCCCGGTCATATAATCACGGGATAATTTATTGCTGATCTCCTCCTGATCTTTTTTAGCGCTACGATGTCCCATATACCAGCCATAGGCAGCGGCGATAGGTAACAGCAAAAAAAGCAGTTCCAGCATTATGCGTTTTTATCTCTTGCGGTCATTAATTCATTGATTTGTTGTAACTGCTTTTTAGTTTGGCGTGTTAACGCCATATTTTTTACTTTAAGCTTGATGTAAAAAATCCCGGTTACTAACCAACCGAGTAAGAAGCCGAAGCCGAATAAAAGTGCAACTAAGCTAGAGAGTTGGATATCGCTTTTTGCGACAATATAGTTTACGGAAATAACTTGATCGTTATTGGCACCGACAGTAATGCCGACGATGATTAATGCAATAACAATAACGAAAGTTAGAATGTATTTTAATTTCACATTGCCCCCTAGTAGAAAATAAAATGATGCCCATTATGCCAAAAATAGAGCAACTATAATAGCAAAATTCCGAATCGAAAAGGAAAAATGGCGGAGACTTAGCTGTTATTTATTGGGTATTAAATTTTTTGATAATAAATCCGAGCGTGGTTTGTAATACCCACCCGATAGATAAGGCAAAAACCAATGTGCCTAGACCGACAACACCTCCCAATAGCCAGCCGACAAAACAGACACTACTTTCGATTAAGGTTCTGATCGTCCCGATTTTGAAACCTGTCGTTTGATAAAGACCGACCATTAAACCGTCACGAGGGCCTGCGCCCATATGGCAGGTAAGATAGAATGCGGAGGTAATGCCACCGATAATAACGCCGATGAGCATAAATAGAAATTGTCCGATAAAGGTTTGAGGTGCAGGAATAAAAGTAACGGTTAGGCCAAGAGAAAGTGCGATTAAAGTGATATTAAGCAATGTACCTAAACCGGGCTTTTGCCGGAAAGGTATCCAAGTCAACATTACAATGATGCTGATGATAAAACTAATAATGCCTATATTGTTCCCTGTTTTAATAGAAAGACCTTGTGCTAATACAGTCCAAGGTGTAGAACCGAGTTGAGATAAAACTAAAAAACCATCTCCAATACCAAAAGTTAGTAGTGAAATAACTAATACAGCAAGGGCAGAAGGAGTTGGTTTCCAGAGCGAATGTGATGACCAAGGTGGTCTAGTCAAACTATGTTTAGGGCAGCTCATAAAATGATAATAGGAGAAAAGTAACGTTGCTAATAAAACGAGAATAGATCAGCAACGTTAAATTGGTATGATCATATTAGTTAATTAAATGTTATCAACACGTTCACGCAATTCTTTCCCTGCTTTGAAATGCGGAACTGATTTTGCTTCAAGACTGACTTGTGTACCGGTTTTTGGGTTTCGACCAGTACGAGGTTGACGATAGCGTAATGCAAAACTACCGAAACGGCGGATTTCAATACGATCACCCTTTTCTAAGGTAAGAGAGAGATGTTCAATAATTTCTTTAACAGAAAATTCAATATGTTTAATCGACATAGTAGGATGACGATTTATCAACTTTTCAATCAATTCTGATTTTGTCATATGAGTATCCTTCTGTTTTAGGTAGAAAATCCGATATGCCGAAACATATCGGATTTATTGCAATTAAGCAAAACGATAAGGAAGATTATTCACCTTTTGCTGCTTTGAATGCTTCAGCCATTGCGTTAGGAATAACAACTTCTTCTTGTTTGTTATTTACGCTTGCTAATGCTGCAGCTTCTTCAGCTTCATCTTTTGCACGGATTGATAAGTGAACGATACGTGCTTTACGATCTACACCGGTGTATTTCGCTTCAACAACGTCACCAACATTCACTTCGCCGTTAAGATCAGCGGTACGGATATAACCTTCAACACCGTTATCCAACTCAACTTTGGCACCTTTCGCGTCAACATCAACAACTTTAGCACTTACTACGCTGCCTTTTTTGTTGATAGAAACGAAATTATTGAACGGATCTTCTTCAAGTTGTTTGATACCTAAAGAAATACGTTCTTTCGCTGCATCGACTTGTAATACGATAGCTTCAACTTCATCACCTTTCTTGTAGTTACGAACAGCTTCTTCGCCAGGAACATTCCAAGAAATATCTGATAAGTGAACTAAACCATCGATACCGCCTTCTAAACCGATAAAGATACCGAAGTCAGTGATTGATTTGATTTTACCTGATACTTTGTCACCTTTGTTGTGAGTATCAGCAAATTGTTGCCATGGATTTGGTTTGCATTGTTTCAAACCTAAAGAAATACGACGACGTTCTTCATCGATTTCCAATACCATCACTTCAACTTCATCACCTACGCTGACAACTTTAGATGGGTGGATATTTTTGTTGGTCCAGTCCATTTCAGAAACGTGAACAAGACCTTCAATACCGTCTAAAATTTCAACGAAGCACCCGTAGTCGGTTAAGTTGGTTACTTTACCTGTTAATTTGCTGTTTACAGGATAATTTTCAGCGATAGCCGCCCAAGGATCTTGACCTAATTGTTTTAAGCCTAATGATACACGAGTGCGATCACGGTCAAATTTCAATACTTTAACAGTCACTTCATCACCGACGTTTACGATTTCGCCTGGATGTTTAACACGTTTCCAAGCCATATCAGTGATGTGTAATAAACCATCAACACCACCTAAATCAACGAATGCACCGTAGTCAGTTAAGTTCTTAATGATACCTTTAACTTCAGCGCCTTCTTGTAAGGTTTCAAGTAATTGATCACGTTCTTGGCTGTTTTCAGATTCGATAACGGCACGACGAGAAACAACAACATTGTTACGTTTTTGGTCTAATTTGATAACTTTAAATTCTAATTCTTTACCTTCTAAGTGAAGAGTATCGCGTACAGGGCGAGTATCCACTAATGAACCAGGTAAGAATGCACGAACACCATTCAACTCAACAGTGAAACCACCTTTCACTTTACCGTTAATTAAACCAACAACAGTTTCTTGATCTTCGTATGCTTTTTCTAAGGAAATCCAAGATTCGTGACGAACTGCTTTTTCACGAGAAAGTTTGGTTTCGCCGAAACCATCTTCAACAGCGTCTAACGCAACTTGAACTTGATCACCAACTTGAACAGTGATTTCACCTTGTGCATTTTGGAATTCTTCAGCAGGGATTGCAGCTTCAGATTTCAAACCTGCATCAACGAAAACGAAACCTTTGTTGATAGCAACAACAGTACCAGTAACGATTGAACCTTGACGAGTTTCAAGTTCTTTTAGTGATTCTTCAAATAGTTGAGCAAAAGATTCTGACATATAAATTAATCTTCAATAAGTTAATAACGACCGCTTAAATTCCTTATTAAACGGGGCTGATAATAAACGTCTATTCTTCCTTGAATAAACACAATATGGTTCTATCCCAAATAAGGGCAACGCTGATGAATATGTTGCAATGCCAACGTGAAAACGTCATTAATAGAAAGGGAAGATGAATCTAACAGAATTGCATCATCGGCGGGTTTTAATGGAGCAACCGCACGATTTCTATCTCGGTAATCGCGTTCCTGAATTTCGGATAAAATCTGGGCAAAATTACCATTAATTCCTTTTTCCTGCAACTGTTTTAAACGTCTTTTTGCACGTTCTTCCGCTGAAGCATCCAAAAAAAACTTAATTTGAGCTTCTTGGAAAACAACTGTACCCATATCGCGACCATCTGCCACTAATCCGGGGGCTTGAGCAAAATCTCGCTGTTTTTGCAATAAAGCAGCACGTACTTGAGGGTATATTGCTATTCTGGAGGCATAATCTGCAACCTGTTGTGTACGAATAATATCGCTTACGTCTTCTTGATTTAGAAAAGTTTTTACGCCATTTTTGTCGCTTGAGAAGGAGATGTTGATCGTTTTGGCAAAAACACTTAACGCCTTTTCATCAGAAAAATCAATATTATGTTGTGCTGCAGCTAAACCGAAAACACGATAAATAGCACCGGAGTCCAATAAATGAAAACCGAAATGTTGAGTCAATGCTTGACATAAAGTACCTTTGCCAACGCCGCTCGTGCCGTCAACAGTAATAATTGTAGTTGTCATAATTGTCTTCTGTTTCTTGATAAAAATATGCCGCACATAACGTGCGGCGAAATTGTGGTTAATTATACTCGTAATTCTTACTACAGCAAAGTTGAAACTTACTCTTGTGCGGAAGAGTGGTGTTCAAAATGTGAACTTGGAGTGAGATATTCCTCACGGTTCGGATCAACCAATTTTGATTTTTTAATCATTTTTTCAATGGTTACGCCTTGCACCAAAATTGAGAATACAACAATGGCATAAGTCATAATCAAGATAATATCTTTTACATCTGTGCCATTAACAAATACCGCTTTTGCCGGAATGGAAAGTGCCATAGCCAATGCCAAACCGCCACGTAGTCCACCCCACGTCATAATTTTTAAAGTGTAAGGGTTATAGGTGCGGAAAAAACGCAATATTGAGTATGGTATCCATAAGCTGATATAGCGTGCTGCTAAACAGACTGGAATTGCTAACAACATCATCAAAAAGCCTTGGAAGGTAAAATCAATCAGCAGTAGTGCAAAACCGATTAGAAAGAATAGTAGAGAGTTCAGGAAGTGGTCGATCATTTCCCAAAAATGATCAAGATAGCGTTGGCTTTGCTCAGAGAAACCGCGATGACGAGTCCAATTTCCTACCATAATACCAGAAACCACCATCGCTAATGCACCGGAAACTTCTAATAGATTTGCCAACATAAAACCAGCAGTTGGAATAGTTAAAGTTAATAAGATTTCTAAGCTACCATCATCAGTGGCTGAAATTAAGAGGTGAGCGACCAAGCCAAGCACAAAGCCAAAGATAATTCCACCGATTGCCTCGTGTAGGAACAGATGTAAAATTTCACTGGCAGACATCTGTTCACCGCTGAAGGCAACGGTAAAAATAGTAATAAAAATTACCAAGCCGACACCGTCATTAAATAGAGATTCTCCTTCAACTTGCATTGATAAACGTTTCGGTGCACGTAAATTTTTAATGATTGCCAATACGGCGATAGGGTCAGTAGGTGAAATTAAAGCACCGAAAAGCAAACAGTAAATAAAGCCAATTGGTAAGCTGATAAGATTAGCGACTAAATAAATTAGTGTGCCAATAATGAATGTGGAAGCTAGTGTTGAAAATAACGCAAAGATTGTGATTTCCCATTTTTGATCACGCAACACGGGAATTTTAATACCTAATGCGCCGGCAAACAGTAAGAAGCCTAAAATCCCATTAAGTAGAAAACTTTTAAAGTCGATTTCTTGCATTACTTCTGTTGCAATACTGTCAATTTGAAACCAACCAAGATAACCTAAAGTCAAAAGTAGCAATGAACCAATCATCGCAGCGGCGGTAATTGCGATAGTAGATTGAATTTTATCGCTGATTTTACTGGTGATAAAACCGAGTAAAATAGAAATTGCAGATAAAAAACAAATATATGTGTAAATGCCCATATAATAAGCCTTGTTGAAAAGTCATTAACGCGCGCTATTAAATCAATTAGTGAGTAATATGTAAAGTGTGCAATCGAGGTATATTGAAAAAAGTGAGCAATATTTATGAAAAAATAATTAAATTAATCAGTGTTTTTTTGCTGATGTTGATATTAGCAGTTATCTTGTTTTTATATCAATCTCTAACCCTTTATCAGCCACCTTTGACCCAGTTTATTTCAATGAATGAAAAGCAAAGTTTTGAACCTTTTGTCGAAATAGACAGCAAATTAAGTTGTTATCGTCCAATGTTGGATGCTGAAACAATTTCAACTACGCAACCATTAAAATTATTGGTTTGGAATGTGCATAAAGGAGAAGATAAAGGATGGCAGTCGTTATTGCTAAATTATGAAGAAAAAACGGATTTTATGTTATTACAAGAAGCAACTTCTTTGCAGAAATTACCACAATTATTGCAACGTATGCCAAATCAATTGTTTGCCAGTGGCTTTTCTTATCGAGATATGCAATCTGGCGTAGCGACACTTTCGTTGTTTTCACCACAATATTATTGTAGTGCTGCAGTTGATGAACCTTGGTTAGGTATTCCTAAAACCGGCGTATCTTCAGTATATCCGTTGGATAACGGCAAATTTTTATTGATAATCAATGTTCATATGATCAATTTTGAGTGGACACCGACAGCGTATCGCCAGCAATTAGAACAAATTATGCAACAGCTAGAACAACGGGTTGATGCCGTGATTATAGCTGGCGACTTTAATGCTTGGAATCAGGAAAGGGTAGAGATATTACAACAGAAAATGGAACAATTTGGTCTGCACGAAATCTCATTTTTTCCAGATAATCGCTTACGTTTCAATGATTTTCCATTGGATCATATTTTTGTCAAAGGATTGAAAGCCATTTCTGCGACAACGCAAAAAACAAAAGCGTCCGATCACAATCCAATGTGGGTCGAACTAGCTTTTGATTAAAGAATAAATTGATCGAAAATTTCTTTAAGATGTTTAGTAAGGATCTTTTTACCGGCGATAGTTTCATTTTTCCACGCTTCTAACAAAACCTCGGGGGTAAGTAACGGCTGTAACTTTTCTGCGATTGGGCGATAGCTGATATGCCAAGGCTCAATGCCAATTTTTTTATCTTCCGGTAGTTCAAGAAAAGGAAGATAAAAATCGAAATCAGCTAGATGTTGTTGTAGAAATTCAACTAGCGGAGCAAAGTAACCGTTCTGTTGATATTCTTGAGGTGCTAATTGTAGAGATTGTCCTTTAGGAAGTAGATCCGGATCAAAAATATCAATTTCCGTACCCCAGTGATGGCGACTGGCGCCGGGTAATGCCGACCAGCGCAGAATAGCTAAACATTTTTGCCATTCACTAAGCAGAGAAAGATTAATGTTTTCTCCCTGATCATTGTGTACTTTCCTGATACCGTTGAATTTGTTGTCCCAAATCCATTTTTGGCGTGTGAAATCACGGAAAGTGCTTGCCGGCTGTAAATTAAAACCTGCTTTTTTCGCAACTTGTTGCAAACTTTGGAAGGCTTTCACCGCCTGTGGTTGTAAGAAATGAGCAGTGGAATGGGGAAGCGGTAATAATGCCAAGTGTTGGCGAGATTTTCCTGTTAAGCAATCAAATACAAGCGGCAACATAATTTACTCTCCTAATAATGTATTTAATATTTCTAAATGAGTAACCGCCAATTTTGCTAAATCTTCACAGCTTACACATTCATCAATACGGTGTATGGTTTTATTTAAAGGCCCGAGTTCCACCACTTCTGCTCCCATTAAAGCGATAAAGCGACCATCGGATGTACCGCCACTGGTTTCCAATGTTGGCGTAATTGCCACTACTTTTTGCAATGCGTGTACAACTGCATCGACCAATTTGCCTTTAGTGGTTAAAAATGGTTGACCTGATAGCCACCATTCAATCCGATAATTCAGTTGGTGGCGTGCCAGTAATTCTGTAACACGTTGTTTAATCTTTTCATCGCTGGTTTCGGTATTAAAACGCAAGTTAAATTGAATATAAAGTTCACCCGGAATAACATTATTTGAGCCTGTGCCAGCGTGAATATTGGCAATTTGCAGGCTTGTTGGTGGAAAGAAGTCATTGCCGTTATCCCATTTGATATTCACCAGATCTTGAATAAATCCGGCAGCTTTATGAATCGGATTGTCAGCAAGATGAGGATACGCAACGTGGCCTTGTACACCTTGAATATAGAGATTTGCAGTAATAGAGCCACGGCGACCGTTTTTTACAATATCTCCCAGTTTTTCGGTACTAGAGGGTTCGCCGACTAAACAATAATCTACCTGTTCACCACGAGCCATTAATGCTTCCACTACCCTGACAGTGCCATCTTTAGCGGCTGCTTCTTCATCGGAGGTAATCAAGAACGCAATTCGTCCTTTATGCTGTGGATGTTGTGATACAAACTGTTCTGCTGCTACTACCATTGATGCCAACGAACCTTTCATATCTGCTGCACCACGACCATAAAGTAAATCACCGACAATTTCGGCTGAAAAGGGCGAATGTTGCCATTGTGTTTCATCGCCAGGTGGTACAACATCAGTATGTCCAGCGAAAACAATAGTTGGAGTAGAATTACCGTGGGTAGCCCATAAATTTAAAGTGTCACCGAACGGCATCCATTCAATGTTAAAACCTAATTTACTCAAACGATCAGCTATCACTTGTTGACAACCCTCATCTTTTGGACTGATAGAGGGGCGATGAATTAAATCTTGTGCGAGGGCAATGACTTCTTGTTTCATTCCGCTACTCCAAAAGCCTGCGCATATTGTTTAGCATTAAAGCCGATAAGCTGCACATTATCGCCTAATACGATTGGTCGTTTGATAAGCGTTGGCTGTTCAAGCAATAAAGAAAGTGCATTATCCTGATTAAGTTGATCTTTAACTGTCTGCTCCAAATTACGCCAAGTGGTGCTGCGTTTATTGATTAACGCTTCCCAACCGAACAATGCTTCAATCTGTTGTAAAAAGGCGGCATCAATGCCTTGCTGACGATAATCGTGCAATTTTGCTTCAAGTTGATGTTGTGCCAACCAGACAAGGGTTTTCTTGACGGTATCACAATTTTTTATTCCATAAACAGTCAACATAATTTTCCTATTAAATAAAAAGGTTACGATTTTTAGAAAACTCACTATACTAGCAAACGGTAGGGATGCAAGAAAAGACGCAAATAAAATTAGAGGAGTAGCAAATATGCAACATATCGATAAATTGGCGTGGATTTTAATTAAAGATCGTCAACTATTAATGACACGCTCATATGGAAAAGAGCAATATTATTTGCCGGGAGGTAAACGTGAAGTTGGAGAAAACGATCAGCAGGCATTAGTTCGTGAAATTAAGGAAGAGCTAAATGTCGATTTAATTCCGAATAGTTTACAGCCAGTGGAAACATTTCAAGCACAAGCACACGGTAAAGCTGAAGGGGTAATGGTGATTATGCGTTGTTATCAGGCGCAATATCAAGGTGAATTAATCGCAAGTGCAGAAATCGAAGAAATTCGCTGGATTACCAGTAAAGATCGAGCTATTTGTTCACAAGCTGGTTGTTTGGTATTGGATTATTTGTTGGAGAAAGGATTAATTGACTAAAAGAAAATGAATTAATGTTGATTTAATTTTGAATTAAAGGTCGCACAATAGCGACCTTTAATTATTTGAGAAAGGTGAAAAAATCAATGTTCTTTATCACACTGACAGTCGTGAGAATGCACGATCATATGTCCCATTTTTTGCTCTTTAACGGTTAAATAATCGGTATTGTAACGATTTTCACCAACATTTAACGGCACACGTTCCACCACATTAATACCGGCACGTTTCATTGTTTCGATTTTTTGCGGATTATTAGTTAATAAACGGATCTCTTTTACACCTAATAATTCAAAAATTTCCGCGCAAACAGTGAAATCACGTTCATCTTCTTTAAAGCCCAATGCCAAATTGGCTTCAATGGTGTCCATTCCCTGATCTTGCAAGGCATACGCACGGATTTTATTAATTAAACCGATGCCGCGTCCTTCAGCGCGGTGATAGATTAATATGCCTTTACCTTCTTTACTAATTTGTTTCAGCGCCGCTTGTAATTGAAAACCGCAATCACATTTCAAACTATGCAATGCATCGCCGGTTAGACATTCTGAATGAATTCTGGCAAGAGTAGGTTCTCCGTTGGCAATGTCGCCCATTACTAATGCGACATGTTCTTTGTGTGTTTGTGGATGTTCAAAACCTATAATTTGAAAAATACCAAATTCAGTAGGTAGGTTTGCTTTTGCGACAAGCTCAATTTTTGCCATATGTTCCTCGCTATTCTAATGTTTTTTGCTTTCTTACATAGAGTATTTATTTGTATAACTCAAAAAATAAAAGGAAATCATTATATACATTATCAACCATTTTTGTTGCGGTTTTTAATTATTGTTGTAGTTGTTTTTATGAATGTAGCAGGTTTATTACAAAATAGGCTATAATTCCAGTAATTTTTTCAACTTACGTAGGTATAAATATGTTATATGGGATCGATATTGGTGGTACAAAAATAGAATTGGCAGCATTTAATCAACAGTTAGAGAGGTTGTATAGTGAGCGAATTGATACACCACAAACTAGCTATGAAGATTGGTTAAATTCGATTGTACGGTTAGTAGAAAAAGCCGATCAAAAATTTGGTAGTAAAGGTACTGTTGGTATAGGTGTGCCAGGCTTTGTTCGCCGTGATACCGGTATAGCCGAAATTACCAATATCCGCGTTGCGGATAATCAACCGATTGTACGTGATTTGGAGCAATGTTTACAACGTGAAGTCCGTATAGAAAATGATGCAAATTGTTTTGCTCTTTCCGAAGCGTGGGATGAGGAGAGTAAACAGTATTCAACCGTATTAGGTTTGATCATCGGTACTGGCTTTGGTGGTGGTCTGGTTTTTAATGGCAAAGTGCATTCTGGTAAAGTGGGAATGGCTGGCGAAGTTGGTCATATCCAATTAAATTATCACGCTTTAAAACTGCTTGGTTGGGATAATGCCCCGATTTACCGTTGCGGTTGCGGTAATGTTGCTTGTTTGGATACCTATTTATCTGGGCGCGGATTTGAACTGTTACATAATGATTTATTACACGAAAAATTGTCAGCAAAAGAGATTATCCGGCGTTTTTATCAAAATGATGTAAAAACAGTAGAATTTGTCGAGAAATTCATTGAATTAATGGCGATCAGCATTGGTAATTTGATTACCGTACTTGATCCGGATGCTATTTTCTTAGGCGGAGGCTTATCCAACTTTGACTATATCTATGAAGCCTTGCCGAAACGTCTGCCACAACATTTAATGCGCAGCGCGGTTGTGCCGGCAATCCGTAAAGCAAAATACGGTGATTCCGGCGGTGTGCGTGGTGCGGCAGCGCTATTTTTAAGTTGAGATTAATCATAAACAACGGAGAAATCATAATGATGAAAAGCAAAAATCTATCACTATTATTAAGCGTGGCGTTTGCATTTGTGTTGTCGGCGTGTAGCCAGTTGGCACTTCCCGGCAAAGAAAAGCCGGCGCCGGTAGCAGAAAAAGTGGCAGAAAATGCCGAATTAAAAGCGATCAGCGACAGTGCAAAAAGTTTGCCGAGTTTTATTTATCAGACCGCTAACCAAACTTATACCGCTTATTTCAGTGGTAAAAACATTGTTTATATTGATGTGAGCGGTAATAAGGTAGAGAAAATTTACTTGAAAAATGGTCAAGTTATTGCTGTTGCCAATAATACAAAATTGTATGATTTTAATGTTGCTAATGCAGATGTGGATGCATTACAAGTGAAAAGAAATGCAGAATCTTGGGTGAAAAAATTGAGCTATAACTCAGCAGATAAAAATATTGGTGCAGTTCGCACCGGCGAAGAGGCAAAGCTTAATTATCTCTGTATTGCTAAAGTACAACAAGTTGCCGGCACTAAGCGTGTATTGCGTACTTCCGGTAACAGTGCTGGCAGCACCAGTCGTTTAACTGCGAAAATGCGCCTGAACGGCAATCAGTTCTATCAAATGGATTGTATTTTATCAGGAGATAGAGTGGCAAAATTAAGCTTGATCGCAAATAAATAGAGGCTGAATCGTAATGGATAAAAATATTATTTTGATGAGTGATTCATACAAATACTCTCATTCACGCCAATATCCACCACAAATGACTTATATGCATCACTACATTGAAAGTCGTGGCGGACGTTACGGTTATACTCAATTTTTTGGCTTACAGTATTATTTGAAAAAATATCTTTGCCAGCCGATTACACAAGCAATGATTGATGAAGCAGAACAAATTATGCGTTTGCACGGTTTGCCGTTTGATCGTGAAAATTGGCAATATATTTTGCAACAACATCAAGGTTATTTGCCATTAAAAATTAGAGCAGTACCGGAAGGTAGTTTGGTGAATAACCACAATGTTTTAGTGACGGTTGAAAATACTGATCCCTGTTGTGCTTGGTTAGTGAGTTTTTTTGAAACTTTGCTGTTAAAAATTTGGTATCCGTGTACGGTTGCTACTTTATCTAACTCTTATCACCGCATTTGTCGTAAATTCTTACAGGAAACTGCTGATAGCTTGGATGCATTGCCGTTTATGTTGCACGATTTTGGTTATCGTGGAGTATCGAGTGAAGAGAGTGCGCAGCTTGGTGGTGCAGCACACCTATTGAATTTTAAAGGTACGGATAATGTTGGAGCATTAATGATGTTGCGTCAGTATTATCATGCAGAAATGGCAGGATTCAGTGTACCAGCGGCGGAACACAGCACCATCACTTCGTGGTCAAAAGAACGAGAAGCGCAAGCATATGAACATTTATTGGATACTTATCAAAATTCTGTAATTTCTATTGTGGTTGACAGTTACGATTATTACAAAACGATTGAAGACGTTTTCTGTGGCAAATTAGCAGAAAAAGTGAAACAGCGTAAATTCCCGCTCGTGCTTAGACCTGACAGTGGTGATGCGATTAGTAATGTGCTTTTTGCTTGTGAACGTTTGGGAAATACTTTTGGCGTTACTGTTAATAGCAAAGGTTATAAGGTATTGAATAATGTCAAAGTTTTACAGGGTGACGGCATTAATGAAAATACTACGTGGGACTTGTTGAAAGCATTAAAAGATAACCAATATTCAGTAGAAAATGTGATTTTGGGTTGTGGCGGCTCTTTGTTGCAGGGTAATTTAACCACCAGTATCAATCGTGATACACACCGTTTTGCGATGAAGTGTAGTTGCGTAATTACCGAAGGTAAATTAGTGGATGTATATAAAGCACCGATAACTGATAAGGGCAAGGTAAGTAAAAAAGGTCGTTTAGATTTGATTTGGAATGGTGAAAAATATCAAACGATCAACATTGATCATCTACCGTTAAATCAATATGCTGAAAATTCAATGATGCAAACCGTTTTTGAAAACGGAAAATTATTAGTAGATTGGTGTTTGGACGATATTCAGTATAATGCACAGAAAAATCAACCTAAAATCGAACAATAGTAATTTGGTGGAGTATGCATTTTTCTGATTATGTGGAAAAGTTGGTAGCGGAAAACTCGGAAGAGCGGGTTTTCCCTTTTCAATTTGAGGGTAAAAAATATTGGGTAAAACAGGTGGAGCGCACTAGTGGCGCAATGCGATTGTTGAAGCCTAATCCACAAGCAGCGTTGCAACGAGAGATTAAAACATTACAGTATCTTAACCACAAACAGGCAGCAGTTGCCAAACTAGTGTTAGTCAGTGAGCGTTATTTTGTGATCGAAGATGTTGGGCAGTCAATCAAACGTTATATATACGATCGAAATATCTCACCTGAATTTAAACAACGTTTATTGCACGATGCCGCGTTGGCGTTGGCAAATTTACATCAAAAAAAACTCTATCACGGCAGACCGGCGATTCGTGATATGGGCTGGTTGGAAGACGGTGTACGTTTTATTGATTTTGAATCAAAAGTGTTCAGCCATAATTTAAATAAACAACAGGCGCGTGATTTGCTGTTTTATATTCATAGCCTTTATGTCAGTGAAGAGATTTCCGATCAGGAAATTGAGCAAAGCATTGCGGTTTATCGCCAAAACGGCGGTGAGCAGCAGTGGCAATATACTTGTTGTTTGGTGCAGAAATACTGTTGGCTTTATTATCTGTTATTGCCGTTTACACCAATTGCAAGAACGGACTTAATCGCCTTAATGAAACTGTTTAAATTTTTCTTGTATTATCAAAAGGATAAAAATAGACAATGAAAGTTTATCAGGTGCATTTAAAACAAAGACAACAGACATTGTTGCACGATAATCAAATCTCTTTATTGGAAAATTTGGAACAGCATCAGATTGCGCACGAATATCAATGCCGTTCCGGTTATTGCGGCGCTTGTCGGGCAAAGATATTACAAGGTTCGGTGCGTTATCGCCAATTGCCATTGGCTTTTTTGCAACCGGATGAAATTCTGCTCTGTTGTTGTCAGTTGGAACAGGATATTGTGTTGGATTTATAGCGGATTGTCGCTTTCAGCAAAAATTCCTCTTTATTTCGTGTAAAAATTTATCGCATAAAAAGTGCATAAAAATGGGGCGTTTGATCTACACCCCATTGTTTTAAATTATTGCAATATCGGCTGAATTAGAATTCGTAACCCACACCGGCACCGACACCATATTTACCGTTGGAGTCACTGGTTCCGGAAAGTTTCAAAATCACGTTGCCTTTTTCGTTTGTATGAGATACCCCGATTGCCACCGCAGATTCACCGCCGTAGCTGCCGCCCGCAATCGCAATCATTGATTTACCGCTGTGCATTGCGTGCGGTAAATTACCGACTGCAATCGCTGCTGCTGTACCGGCATCGGAATGTTTTTCCATTTTTTTCTTCACACGGTTAAGTTGGCTAACATTAACCGCATCGTGAGGTTGTACGCCGTCTGCAACGTTGCTGATACGATTGCCGCCGTTATCCAAACCACGAGAAGTTAAAGAGACTGGAGCTTGGTTGTTGCTGTTTACAGTTACTCCACTGGCATTGACAGTGGTATGTTGGCTGCCGTTGTTGACATTAACACTTTCAGCACTGACTTTAGTAGATTGTTTGCCGTTATTAATAGTCACACTTTCGGAGTCCATTTTGGTGGATTTGCCGTTATTACCTTTGCTTAAAGTTACACTTTCGGTGGTAATATCTTTGGCTAATCTTAACTTCAAACCGTCCTTCTCTGTTTCCACACCGATATTGGCATTGTGAGATAAACCGGTTGCACCGCCATTAATGTTTAAAGTATCACCGCTTTTCACTTGAGCAGCTTCACCGATATCACCTTTCACTTTAAAATCAGTGCCGCCACCGCTATCGGTTGCAGAGATAACATAGGTGTTATCTGCTCCCTCTTTTTTCTTGATAGAAACATTATCACCGGCTTCATATTGAATGGTAGAGGTTCCATTACCTGTGTTCGTATTGGCAGCTGTCACGGTTATCGTACCATAGTCGGGTTTTGTCGGATCATCCTGTTTTGTGATCGTTACACCATCACCGGCCTTAATGCCATTAAAGAGTGCACCTCGCAACTGACGCAGATTCACCGCATCAGTATCATGCGTCCCATCCGCTACATATTGAACTTGGCGGATATATGTAGCCGTTTGTACCCCTTGCTTATTATAAAGCTTACTACCAAATGATACAGGACCACGTAAAATATCGTTGTCTGCACCGGTCTTGCCATTACCATTCACACTAAGCTTTACTCCACTATACGGTGCCTTTTCAACTTCAACAACATCTTCGGGCAAGGATTCTGATTCCATCCCCAGCGCTACGCCATAATCGGATGAAGCTACTGAAAATGCGCCGAAGGCTGAACTATTTTGAGCAGTTGCCTTTGCCAAGTACCCTACAGCAGCCGCATTCTTCCCTGATGCATTAGCCCCGCGGCCATAAGATGCTGTATTATCTCCTGTTGCTCTCGACGACAGACCAGTGGCCAGAGAAAATTGACCAGATGCAGTGGCATCAGGCCCAAGGGCTGTAGCATAGCTGTTCACAGCTTTTGCCATGAATCCGATAGCCGTTGTCCCTGCTACATTGTTCTGAGTCAGTGCATATTTCCAACCGAAATTACTCATGACCGCATTGGCCCCATGTTCTCCGCTATTACCGCCACCAAACTGTTCTATCAATTTCTCGTAACTATCTATACCTGACTTTTGAAACCACCATTTATACTTTTCAAATAAAATAGGGTCTACTGTATCCATTCTTTGATACTCAGTCTGTGAAGCATCATATTTTCCAAATACATTAGGATAGGTTTTCTGCAAATATTCTGCATAGTGAAATGACCCTGGGGTAGAGGCCGATTTAATAAAAGCATTTGCTGCCTCTAAGGATCCGGAGGCTATCGCCTGTTGACCTATAGCGATAGATGAATCAGCTGAACTCACTGCCTTCTGTCCTACGACAATACTGGAAGAATGACCTAGACTTTGCTTTCCGATTACAATACCGTTAGAGGTATAGCCTTCGTTCTCATGATCTGTGGGAAGGACTTTGTTAAACATGCCAATCCCGATACCACCATTAGCAATCATATTATTCTGATATCCGATGGCTATTCCTTCATTATTATCGTTAACCATCGCTATATTATCATCACCCAACACATAGGACTGACCAGCATATTCATTATTTAGACCATATATGATGCCGCTATTTTCTAAATATCCATTTACTTTTCCTTTTACATTCTTATTATCTGTACCAATTTGAGGCTCGCCCCGGCCTCCGTAGCTCAGTACCAATGCACCGGCTTTGTTACCTTGATTACTAGGTTGTAACGTCGTTCCCTCAAAGAAAGAAGTAAACCAATTTCTTTCTTCTTCAGTCAATCCATTTGTATTACCAGCTGCTGCTACTTTTTGTAATACCGCCGCTTGATCAACAGCCGCATTTACCGTTAACGGCAAAAGGCTAATACCCCCCCCCAAGAGAATTCCAGTTAAAACAATAAGTTGAGAATATTTGTGATAATGAGTGGTAACCTGATTTAATTTCATTTTAAGCTCCTTATTTTCAACGGATATAATGATATGAATACTTCCTTTGACAGTATAAAACCTTAGTGCTTTATTGTTTAATTTTTAATTAAAGATCTGTTAACTAAATCACAAATTTTCCTTAAATTTACATTTGGCTTATTGCAAAAAGTGAAGGAAATTTTTTGCTAAAAAGAAATAGCATTTGTCATCATTTTTTTATTTTGCTATATTTCGCTTCGAAATTTATAGGGAGCAGTTCAAAATATAATGGCTAAAAGAAATACTAAACAACGTCGTCACGCTATTCTAAAACGTCTAGAAGAACAAGGTGAAGTAACGGTTGAACAGCTTGTTAATCAATTTGAAACATCAGAAGTTACGATTCGTAAGGATTTGTCTGCATTGGAACAAAACGGATTATTACTGCGTCGTTACGGCGGTGCAGTATTAATGCCTGCCGAAGTGTTGGCAGAAGAGGAAATTGAAGCGCTTTCTCCACAGAAAGTCGCTATTGCTAAAATTGCTGCTGCACAAATTCGTGATCATAATCGTATTATTATTGATACGGGCAGTACTACTTCCGCATTAATTAGCCAGCTTAATAAAAAACAGGGATTGGTGGTGATGACCAATTCGTTAAGTGTAGCCGCTGAATTGAGGCAGTTGGAAAATGAACCCACTTTATTAATGACCGGCGGTACTTGGGATGCATCTTCTGATTCGTTTCAAGGCAAAGTGGCGGAGCAGGTGCTTCGTTCCTATGATTTCGACCAATTATTTATCGGGGCAGATGGCATTGATTTGCAGCGTGGTACGACAACCTTTAATGAATTGGTCGGTTTGAGCCGTGTAATGGCAGAGGTTTCACGTGAAGTGATTGTGATGGTGGAATCGCAAAAAATCGGACGCAAAATGCCAAATCTTGAACTGACTTGGCAACAGATTAACTGTTTAATCACCGATGATCATATTGATCCGGTGGTTAAACAACAGATTGAAAATATCGGTGTAGATGTGCTTATTGCCTCTACAAATTAATTGATTTAAAAAGGAAAAAATTATGTGTGGAATTGTTGGTGCTGTAGCACAACGTGATGTTGCTGAAATATTAATTCAGGGTTTACATCGTTTAGAATATCGTGGTTATGACTCAGCAGGTGTTGCTGTAGTAGACAGTAATCATAACTTACAGCGTGTTCGTCGTGTCGGTAAAGTGAAAGCATTAGATGAAGCGGTAGAAAAACAGCCGTTAATCGGAGGTACAGGAATTGCACACACACGTTGGGCAACGCATGGTGAACCGTCAGAAACCAATGCACATCCGCATATGTCGGGTGATATTGCGGTGGTGCATAACGGCATTATTGAAAATTATCAGGAGCTTAAAGCAGAGTTACAACAACGCAGTTATCAATTTGTTTCTCAAACTGATACTGAAGTGATTTCTCATTTGGTGCATTGGGAGTTTGAACATTGTCACGACTTATTAAAGGCAGTGCAACAAGCGGTGACACAATTAACAGGAGCTTATGGGATGGTTGTGATGCATCGTCAACAACCGGAACATTTAATTGCAGCGCGTTCTGGCAGCCCATTGGTTATCGGTTATGGTGTTGGAGAAAACTTTCTCGCTTCTGACCAGTTAGCGTTATTGAACGTGACTCGCCGTTTCAGTTTCTTGGAAGAGGGTGATGTGGCGGAAATTACGCGCCGTAGTGTGACCATTTATAATCGTTTAGGTGAAAAAGTGGAGCGTCCGATTTCAGAATCAAATTTAGAACAGGATGCCGCTGATAAAGGGCAATTCCGCCACTTTATGCAGAAAGAGATTTTTGAACAACCGACCGCGATTATTAATACGTTGGAAGGTCGTATTGCGCACGACAGCGTGATTATCGAAAGTATCGGTAACAAAGCAAAATCTATTTTAGAAAATGTAAAACACGTGCAAATTGTGGCGTGTGGAACTTCTTACAATTCAGGAATGGTGGCACGTTACTGGTTTGAGGCATTGGCTGGTGTAAGCTGTGATGTGGAAATTGCTTCCGAATTCCGTTATCGCAAATTTGTTACGCGTCCGAACAGCTTGTTATTAACACTTTCTCAATCCGGTGAAACCGCTGATACTTTGGCAGCATTACGTTTAGCGAAAGAAAAAGGTTATATGGCAGCAATGACCATTTGTAATGTTGCCGGCTCTTCTTTGGTGCGTGAATCAGATTTAGCCTTTATGACGCGTGCTGGTGTAGAAATTGGAGTTGCTTCAACCAAAGCTTTTACTACACAATTGGTATCAATGTTGATGCTAGTAGTAGCTATCGGAAAATTGAATGGCAGTATTTCTCCTGAAAAAGAGAAAGAGATCGTGCAAGCGTTGCACACTGTGCCGACCGACATTGAAAAAGCGTTGGTGTTCGATAAACAGATTGAAAAATTGGCAGAAGATTTTGCAGAAAAACACAATGCGTTGTTTTTAGGGCGTGGTGAATTTTATCCAATTGCAATGGAAGCAGCGTTGAAATTAAAAGAAATTTCTTATATTCACGCTGAAGCTTATGCTGCAGGGGAGTTAAAACACGGCCCGTTGGCATTGATTGATGCCGATATGCCGGTGATTGTGGTTGCACCGAACAACGATTTATTGGAAAAAGTGAAATCCAATATCGAAGAAGTGCGCGCCAGAGGCGGTCAATTATATGTGTTTGCTGATGCGGAAGCCGGTTTCCAAGACAGCGATAATATGAAAATTATCACAATGCCTAAAGTGAATGAAATCACCGCGCCGATTTATTACACCGTGCCGATGCAGTTGCTCTCCTATTATGTGGCGATTATTAAAGGTACGGATGTTGACCAACCTAGAAATTTAGCGAAAGCGGTAACGGTTGAGTAAGTTAAAAGCAAATTGGAGCAAAATAAGAATGGTGAATAGCGTTTGCTTTTCACCATTTTTTATTTCAAGATTTGGGTTTCGTAGATTAAAGGTTATTCAAATCAAGTACATCGGTCATATCGAATAGACCTTTATCGTGATTAGCCAACCATTTTGCAGCACGTACCGCACCGTTAGCAAAAGTCATCCGACTGGAAGCTTTATGTGCAATTTCGACACGTTCACCTTCATCGGCAAACCAAACAGTATGTTCCCCCACAACATCGCCAGCACGAATAGTGGCGAAACCGATTTGATCCTGTTTACGTTCGCCGGTAATTCCTTCACGAGCATAAACAGCGTGATCTTTTAAGTTTTTCCCCATTGCTTTGGCAATATGTTCGCCCATTGATAACGCTGTACCGGAAGGTGCATCCACTTTATGGCGGTGGTGGGCTTCAATAATTTCAATATCACAATAATCGCCCATCACTTTAGCTGCTTTTTCCAACAGTTTGAATACAAGGTTTACGCCGACACTGTAATTTGAAGCAAAGACAATGCCGATTTTTTCGGCAGCGTGTTTAATTGCCTGTTTTCCCTGTTCATCAAAACCGGTAGTACCAATGACCATTTTTTTATTATTGGCACTACAGAATTCTAAATGCGCCAATGTTCCTTCCGGACGAGTAAAATCAATTAAAAGATCAAAAGTATCTGCTTGTTGTGCCAAATTATCGGAAATGGTAATACCGTTATGACCAATGCCAGCAAGCTCTCCAGCATCACTGCCAACCAAGCTTGAATCTTTTCTTTCAAATGCAGCAGTAAGTTGCACTCCATCTGCTTTGGCTATTGCTTGAATTAATTGGCGACCCATTCGACCGCCGGCGCCAACAACGGCAATTCTTAAATTCATAAATTCCTCAATTAATTATTTGTTAAATAGATATGTACTGAGATCTCTTCACGATCGTGATATAGGTGTTTTGCTTGAAGTTTGTAATCCAGTCCTTCATCTAGCAATTTTTGTTCAATTAGGAAGATACATTTCTGCACCTCTTCATAGCGTTTTTTCATCGGCAATTTGAGATTAAAAATGGTTTCACTGCACCAGCCTTTAATTAACCATTTAGCGATAAGATCCGCAATACGAATCGGTTGTTCAACCATATCGCAAACTAACCAATCAATATGATGATCAGCAGGAGGTTCAAATTTGAATCCATCTTCTGAGCAATGCTCAACACGACCACTTTCCATTAAATGTTCATCAATCTTACCGTGATCAACTGCATAGACAAAGAGTCCACGGCGCACAAGCTGATAGGTCCATCCACCCGGACAAGCTCCTAAATCGACTGCATAGTGATGATCTGTTAGACGTTCCGATTGCTCCTTCGGAGAGAGGAATGTCTTAATTGCTTCTTCCAATTTTAAGGTAGAACGACTAGGTGCAGAATGTGGGAAGCGTAAGCGTTTAATACCCATAAAATCAGGAGAGTGGTTGTTGTTATAAGAGTAACCGAGATAACAATTTTCTGAATCCGTAAAGAAGAGATGAAGTGTAATATTTTCCCAATGTTTGGCAGTATCGATATTGAAATAGCCTAGCGTTTTCATTTTTTGTCGTAGCGGTACGGTAAATTTGCGGCAGAATGTGAGCAATTCTTTTGCTTTATTGGTGTCCGCTGTTTCCACCCAAAGATCAGTAAATTGTTCCAATTTCAACGAAGACTCTTTCAGTGTTTTGATAATCGGTGTGATTCGATCTGAATTTTCTGTGAAATTCAATTTTTGAATAGCAGCAAACCATTGACGACAGAAAATCATAGAATGGAATGGAATTTCTCTTATTAATGTTTGTGCATCTTCTTTGTTATTACACTCAAAGATAACAAAGGCACTTTTATCTTCTGTTTTAGCAAATCCATAAATACCCAAATTAGCCGCTTTATCAGTGATTTCCGCAGCCAATTCTTTTTCAAAACCGGCACGACAATAGAGTATGATTTGATTCATAGCACTTTCCTGTAAGTTAGAACGATGTTATTTACTAAAAGGATAACGTATCCCAGTATAGATTAAATTACCCCATCCCAATAAAAAGCAGAGACCGCCGAATGGCGTAAGATGCGCTAAACTTTTATTACCAGTAATAGCTAAACAATATAAGCTAAAACAGAATAATACAATACCATAAAGCCAACAATAACCGCTAAAAGCAATTTTTTTGGTTAATTTTTTATCATTAAGAGGTAGTAATGAGAATATGGTAACACCGAATAAAGCGAGTGTATGAAAAACTTGATAATCCCATCCTATTTCTATCCACAGTAATGCTTGTTCGGAGAGTTGTGTACTTAGTATGTGAGACGAAAATGCACCAAAGGCAACACAAAAAAAGCCATTTAGTGCGGTGAAGATTAAAAAACGTTTAAACATTATTTTTCTTGCTCCATTACTGAAATCAACCAATCACGGAATGCCTTTACTTTATCATCATTTTCACGATCCGGGTGATAAACAACATAAAATGATTTCGGATCTTGGAGTTGTAGCTGCAATACTTCATGCAGGTTGCCCTGCTGAATTTCCTGTTCTGCTAATAATTCATTAGCTAAAACAACACCCTGTCCGTGAATGGCGGCCTGTAACGCCATAAATGTGTGGCTGAACACCGGATTATGCTGCAATTCAATATTTTCTAATTTCAATGTTTTCAATGCCATCTGCCAATTATCTCGGTTATGTACGTGTAATAAAGTGTGTTGTCGCAGATCTTCAGCCTGATTAATCGGATGAGAATGGAGCAGATCTGGCGAGGCGAGAATCAGTAATCTAGCCTCTTTCAATCGTTTAACGATTAAACTGTTCCAATCACCTTTACCATAATAAACAGCAATATCAATTTCTTGAGTCAATAAGCCCTCATCTTGATCAACGCCATTAATGCGTACATCAATATCGGGATAAAGTTGATTAAATTTGCTAAGTCTAGGAACCAACCATTGCATACCAAATGTTTGAGGAATATTGATCGAAATCACGTTTTGCTCTTTATTTCTTGTAAGGCGTTCGGTTGCATCCATTAATTTTTTTAATATATTAGCAACATCAAAAAAATAAATTTTGCCTGCTTCTGTAAGTTCAAGTGTGCGATTTTTGCGCAAGAAAAGAGCAGTACCTAAAAAATCTTCTAAAATTTTTATTTGGTGACTAATGGCGGCTTGAGTAACAAATAGCTCTTCTGCAGCTTTGGTGAAACTTAAATGTCTAGCAGCGGCATCAAAGGCTTTCAGGGCATTTAAGGGAGGCAAACGTTTAACCATAATTTCCAATCCATTATAAAAATTTTTCGTTAGTATTTATTTTATTTGTTATTAGTTTTTTTTATGCTAAAGATAAAAAAAAATTGTTTGTCTATTGTTAGGTTGACCCCTAGAATGGCGTCATACTTAATGATTGGTCATTCCTTACTAGTTAATGAGTTTCAGATTCTTAAGTATGATGTTGTGTTTGCATATTAGTCTAGATTTTCTAGACTGAGTAACTGAGAAGTTACTCATTTCACTTCCTGTATATTTTTATAAACTCTATTTAGTTTATATGCCACTTAAACTTTTAAGTGGCATTTTTTTCATTCGGATTTTAGCATAGCCGGATCATCTTCTCTATAATGTTTTTCTTGAATCGCACGGCTTTCGTTTAAAAAGATATTTTTATTCAAATAAATGAATTTTTATGCACATTTGCTGCATTTTTATTTTTAAATTTTATAGACAGTTGTCTGATTTTAGGGAATAATACCGACTCGGTAAATGTTCGTTTTATCACACTATCAAACACATCTCATTAATAGGAATTAATATGTCAACAACAATTCTCGAATCACTTCCAGTAGGTCAAAAGGTTGGTATTGCTTTCTCTGGCGGATTAGATACTAGCGCAGCATTGCTTTGGATGCGTCAAAAAGGTGCGGTTCCTTATGCTTATACCGCAAATTTAGGACAACCTGATGAAGATGACTACGATGCTATTCCGCGTAAAGCGAAAGAATACGGTGCGGAAAATGCTCGTTTAATTGACTGTCGTAGCCAATTAGCAAATGAAGGTATTGCGGCAATTCAATGTGGCGCATTCCATATTAGCACGGGTGGAGTGACTTATTTCAACACTACTCCGCTTGGACGTGCGGTAACAGGTACAATGTTAGTTACTGCAATGAAAGAGGATGATGTCAATATTTGGGGTGACGGCAGTACCTTTAAAGGCAATGACATTGAACGTTTCTACCGTTATGGTTTATTGACTAATCCAAAATTGAAAATTTATAAACCGTGGTTAGATCAACAATTTATTAATGAACTTGGCGGTCGTCACGAGATGTCCGAATTCTTAATTGCAAATGGCTTTAATTATAAAATGTCGGTAGAAAAAGCTTACTCTACTGATTCAAATATGCTTGGGGCAACTCACGAAGCAAAAGATCTGGAGTTTTTAAACAGTGGAATTCGTATCGTAAATCCTATTATGGGTGTTGCTTTCTGGAAAGATGACGTGGCAATTAAAGCGGAAGAAGTTACTATTCGTTTTGAAGAGGGGATTCCGGTAGCGTTAAACGGCAAAACTTTTGCTAATGCAGTTGATCTTTTCTTAGAAGCGAATCGTATCGGTGGACGCCACGGCTTAGGAATGTCGGATCAAATTGAAAACCGTATTATCGAAGCGAAAAGTCGCGGTATTTATGAAGCACCGGGAATGGCATTGTTGCATATCGCTTATGAACGTTTGGTCACAGGAATTCATAATGAAGATACTATTGAACAATATCGTATCAATGGTTTACGTTTAGGTCGCTTGCTTTATCAAGGTCGTTGGTTCGATCCACAGGCATTAATGTTGAGAGAAACTGCTCAGCGTTGGGTTGCTCGTGCTATTACTGGTGAAGTGACACTTGAATTACGTCGTGGTAATGATTATTCAATCCTTAACACTGAATCACCAAACTTAACTTATCAGCCGGAACGCTTAAGTATGGAAAAAATTGAAAATGCACCGTTTGATCCGAAAGACCGTATTGGGCAATTAACAATGCGTAATTTGGATATTACCGATACTCGTGACAAGCTAGGCATTTACACCGAAACAGGTTTGTTATTGAACAATTCTGCATTTCCTCAATTAGGTAAAAAAGAGTAATTTTTTAATCCCTACCAATCGCTAAAAATCGTTAAGGTTTTTAGCGATTTATTTCTTTAATCACGCTTTTGCGCTATTTTTGATCCACGTTTTATCGTTATTTTTGCTATACTTCTGCGCTTAGTACAGTTAAATGGTGAATAGTATGGCGTGGACTCCGACTCGAACATCTCAGCTTAAAAACTCAACGACAACATTGGCAAAAAATAACAAAGATTTAGAACAATTTACGCCACCACACTCATTGGAAGCGGAACAGTCAGTATTAGGAGCACTATTGTTGGATAACTCTTTATGGGACAGTGTTGCTGAAGCCGTGATAGCACAAGATTTTTACACTTATGCTCATCGTATTATTTTCCAAGAGATTGAAGCCTTATTAAGTTACGGCAAACCAGCAGATTTAATTACTTTAGAGCAGTCATTAAATAGTAAAGATTTAAGTGATTCAGTCGGTGGTTTTTCCTATTTGGTTGAGTTATCGCAGAAGACTCCGAATAGCGCTAATGCCTTAGCATATGCCAATATTATTCGAGAAAAAGCGATTTTGCGTGAGTTAATCGCTGCTAGCAATACCATATCTGAAAACTGTTATTCCACTAATGGGCAGGCTGTGAAAGATATTTTAGACACTGCTGAAAGTAAAATTTTGCAGATTTCTGAACAACGAATGGTAGGCACAGAAAGTGGACCGCAAAATGTGAATAAAATTCTTAAAGATACGGTCAATAAAATTGAGCTGTTGGCACAAAATCCGAATGGCGGTGTGACCGGAATTTCCACCGGCTTTACTGATTTGGATAAAAAAACGGCAGGTTTGCAACCCGGCGATTTGATTATTGTGGCTGCACGACCTTCAATGGGGAAAACCACTTTTGCGATGAATTTATGTGAAAATGCGGCATTACCGGCGGATCAGGATAAAGCGGTGTTGATCTTTAGCTTGGAAATGCCGGCGGAACAATTAATGATGAGGATGTTGGCTTCATTGGCAAGGGTGGATCAAACCAAATTGCGTACCGGTCAGATCGAATTTGACGGTGCGGAAGGCGATGCGTTGGCAAGCTGTATCGGGATGCTTAAACAAAAACAGAATATTTATATTGATGATACTTCCGGTTTGACCCCGACAGAATTACGTTCGCGTGCCAGACGTATTCATCGAGAAAGTCCGAACGGTTTGGCATTAATTATGGTCGATTATTTGCAGTTAATGCGAGTGCCAGGTTATGCTGAAAACAGAACATTAGAAATTGCAGAAATTTCACGTTCATTAAAGGCGCTGGCGAAAGAGTTGAAAGTGCCAGTGATCGCACTGTCACAGCTAAACCGAAGTTTGGAACAACGTGCCGATAAACGTCCGGTCAATTCGGATTTGCGTGAATCAGGTGCGATTGAGCAGGATGCGGACTTGATTATGTTTATTTATCGAGATGAGGTTTATAATCCTAATTCTGAATTTAAAGGTACGGCAGAGATTATTATCGGTAAACAGCGTAATGGGCCGATTGGTAGTGTTCGTTTGGCTTTCCAAGGTAATTTCTCTAAATTTACCAATCTTCAATATGATTCAGGATATGAAGATCATTATTAATAAGGCAGTTATATGAAAGCAGCAACGGCAAAGATTAGCTCTCTTGCCCTTAAACATAATATAGAAAAAATTCATTCGCTTGCGCCGAACAGTAAAATTATTGCGGTGGTGAAAGCGAATGCTTACGGACACGGTGTTGAGTTTGTTTCTCAGACTGTACAAGACAATGTAGATTGTTTCGGTGTCGCTCGCTTAGGTGAAGCGTTGCGTTTGCGCTCCAATGGAATTACCAAGCCTATCTTGTTATTAGAAGGCTTTTTTTCCGCCTCCGATTTGCCGATTTTGTCGGTTAATAATTTGGAAACAGTGGTACATTGTGATGAGCAGTTGGAAGCATTATTAGCGGCTAAATTACCGAATCCGATCAATGTTTGGATTAAAATTGATACCGGAATGCATCGTTTAGGGGTGCAGTTGGATGAAGTCGATCGTTATTATCAAGCGTTATCCGCTTCGCAAAATGTTAATCAAATCCGCTTTATCAGCCATTTCAGTCGTGCCGATGAGTTGGACAGCGATTACACCTTAAAACAGCTGGATCGTTTCCTAACCGCTTGCGCCGGTAAAGTGGGAGAAAAAAGTATTGCTGCGTCAGGTGGTATCTTGTTCTGGAAAGATTCCCATCTGGATTGGATTCGTCCGGGCATTATTATGTACGGCATTTCCGCCAATAACACACCGAGCAGTGCTTATGATTTAATTCCGGTGATGACGTTAACCTCATCATTGATTGCAGTGCGTAATCATAAAAAAGGCGAGCCGGTCGGCTATGGCGGTCGTTGGGTAAGCGAAAAAGATACTAAAATCGGCGTGGTGGCAATCGGTTATGGCGACGGTTACCCACGTGATGTGCCAACAGGAACACCTGTTTATATTAACGGCAGACGTGTGCCTATCGTTGGCAAAGTTTCAATGGATATGTTAACGGTTGATCTCGGTGCGGATGCACAGGACAAGGTCGGAGATGAAGTCATTTTATGGGGTAAAGAATTGCCGATAGAAGAAATAGCTGAAATTATTGGCGTAATCAGTTATGAATTAGTAACGAAACTTACTCCACGAGTATTAGTAGAATATATTGATTAATTTTTAATTAAGGGAAATTATGTATGAAAAATATTAATCCAACTTCAACAAAAGCGTGGCAAGCATTGTTGCAACATCAAAAAGCACAAAAAGATGTCACTATTCAACAATTGTTTGCACAGCAACCGGATCGTTTTGATCGTTATTCATTAAAATTCAATGATGATATTTTAGTCGATTTTTCTAAGAACCGTTTCACTGATGAAACTTTAACTTTATTGCGCCAACTTATTGATGAAACTGCTGTTAAAGACGCAATTGAAAGTATGTTCAACGGTGAAAAGATCAACCGTACTGAAAATCGTGCGGTGTTGCATACTGCATTGCGTAACCGTAGCAATACCCCGGTTTATGTGGATGGCAAAGATGTGATGCCGGAGGTAAATGCAGTATTGGCAAAAATGAAATCTTTCTGTGAGCGTGTGATTTCTGGAGAATGGAAAGGTTATAGCGGTAAAGCGATCACAGATGTGATTAATATCGGGATCGGCGGTTCAGATTTAGGGCCTTATATGGTCACTGAAGCGTTAAGACCATATAAAAATCACCTTACAATGCACTTTGTTTCCAATGTTGACGGCACTCATATTGCTGAAACATTGAAGAAAGTTGATCCGGAAACCACCTTAGTGTTGGTGGCATCAAAAACCTTTACCACACAGGAAACAATGACCAACGCACATTCGGCGCGTGAATGGTTTTTGGCAAAAGCGAAAGATGAAGCGCATATCGCAAAACATTTCGCAGCATTATCGACCAATGCAAAAGCGGTAGCGGAATTTGGTATTGATATCGACAATATGTTTGAGTTCTGGGATTGGGTTGGCGGACGTTATTCTCTTTGGTCTGCCATCGGTTTATCGATCGCACTTTCTATTGGTTTTGATAATTTTGAAGCGTTATTAAGCGGCGCACACGAAATGGATAAACATTTCAGAAATACAGCGGTAGAGAAAAATATTCCAATGACATTAGCGTTAATCGGTTTATGGAATACTAATTTCTTAGGCGCGCAGACAGAGGCGATCTTGCCATATGATCAGTATATGCACCGCTTTGCTGCCTATTTCCAACAAGGCAATATGGAATCTAACGGTAAATATGTCGATCGCAACGGCAATCCGGTCGATTATCAAACCGGTCCGATTATTTGGGGTGAACCGGGTACTAACGGTCAACACGCGTTTTATCAATTAATTCACCAAGGAACAACCTTGATTCCTTGTGATTTTATTGCTCCAGCAAAAACACATAATCCGTTAGGCGATCATCATCTTAAATTGCTTTCTAACTTCTTTGCACAAACCGAAGCATTGGCTTTTGGTAAAACAAAAGAAGAAGTGGAAGCGGAATTTGTGAAAGCGGGTAAAAACCTTGCAGATGTACAGCACATTGTGCCGTTTAAAGTCTTTACCGGCAACAAACCGACAAACTCTATTTTGGTGAGTGAAATTACACCATTTACATTAGGTGCATTGATTGCGATGTATGAACACAAAATCTTTGTACAAGGTGTTATCTTTAATATCTTCACTTTCGACCAATGGGGTGTGGAATTGGGTAAACAGTTGGCAAACCGTATTCTTCCGGAATTGGTGGGCGATGAAAAAGTGTCTTCCCACGACAGTTCAACCAATGGCTTAATTAATCAATATAAAGCGTGGCGTTAATATAGTCAGGCAGATTGAAGATTCGGAAAAGGCTTCGTCAAATTGGCGAAGCTTTTTTGTTTCTATTGACAGTCGTTTCTGATACACTTCGGCAATTTATAATAAAGCTTAGAATGAGCCGGGCTAATATGAACTTATCTGTTAAGAACAATTTAAAAAATTTTTTATTAATTGGAATATATAGTGTTATTTTACTTTTTAGCGAAATTTTATATAGAAATATATTTTCTATTCCCTCATTAACACGCTATTTTGAAAGTTATATTATTATATTTATTTTAGTATCTCTATTTTTCTTTTCTAAATATAGAATAACAAAGTTCTTAATCGCTTTTTTCTATTTTTTATGTGTTGTTGTTAATAATGTCCATTTTCAAATATATCAAAGTTGGATCAATGGAACTAATTATTTTTTAATGCTAAAAGAACTTTCTGAAGTCACTCATGCAGGTATGGGGATGTATGAGAAATGGTTTGGAAGTATGATCTGGGGAGTGGTTGATGTTTCTATATTTATCTCAATTTCCTATTTTAGAAAGAATAAGAGTAAATATGCAATTACCGATATTTTATTTTTGTTATCGATGATTTATATTTTTATTCGTTCTTTCTATACTAGTCAGGAACTGGGGATTTCTCCAAGCTCTAATTATTCAAGGATTAAAGCAAATTACTTTTCATTTGGCTATTTTATAGGTAGGGTATTACCGTATAATGTTCTTAAATTATCAGATATTCCGGAATATATTTACCCACAACCACCTATTAGCACAGAACCTAAAATTAAAAATATTGTGTTTATTATGGGAGAAAGTGAAGCCGCTTCTCACCTCTCTTATTTTGGTTATGATAGGGATACCACGCCATTTTTGAAAGAGTTGTCAAAACAACATCCAGATGCGGTTATTATGAAAACTTATTCAGCTGCATTTATGACAGCAGTTTCATTGCCAATATTATTTAATGCAATTCCTCATCCAAACGGAATGAACCAAATTATGAGAGGAGATACTAATTTATTTAATTTAGCCAAACAACAAAATTATCAAACTTATTTTTATTCTAGTCAGCCTGAGAATCAGATGATGATTATGAATTTAATTGGCAGAAAATGGATTGATATATTACGTTTCCCTACAGATGAAGGTTATAAAATCTCTGAATTAATGCCTGATAAAAATTTATTACCTCATTTATTTTCCTTAAATTTAGATAAAGGTAATAATTTTGTAGTATTACACCAGCGAGGTTCTCACAGTGTATATGGTGAAGCATTAACAGAAGATGAAAAAATATTTAAGGGAAAAACTCAGTTAGATGAGTATGATAATACAATTTTTAATACTGATAAAATTATTCAACAAACATATCATTATTTAAGTCAACGTGAAAAAGATGATTGGATATTAATTTATACTTCCGATCATGGACAAAATGTCACATCAAAAATACAAAATCAAGGAACACAAGCGACAGATAATTATGTTGTTCCATTGGTGATTTATTCTCCAAATAGAGAGATACAACAAAAGGTAAAAACAGTTTTCCAAAAATGTGAAATTGCTTTCCATCAACAGTTAGCTACTTTATTGATAGATTTGATGGGATATGATATGCCGATAGCCGGTTGTTCTTATGGCACAGTGACCGGAAACTTTATCACTGGGGATGTGGGGTATTTAAATATTAATGCGGATGGTCGTTCAGAGTATGTTTATCCTAAGCGAGGAGGGATTAAAAATTAAGCAACTCTTCTTTTTTAACAAAATTTTGTGAACTACAACAAATAATTGAAGATTGCTGCAAGACAAATTATGGTGAAGACATTATGATTAGAACATTGTTAATCATCGCTGCTATTAAGGAGTTTGTATGCAAAACTGGAGTGAAGAAATGTGGCACATTTTGTTAATTGGTTTGATTGCCGGCTTTTTTATTGGTTATTTGGTGGCTCGTTTTACCAACGGTAGCGTACGCAAACAAAAACAGGTCGAGCAGCAACTGCAACAAGCGAATGAAACCATCGCTGAACAGAAACAACAGCTTGAACAGCATTTCACTGAAGCGTCTGATTTAATGAAAAATTTAGCGCAAGATTATCACAAGTTGTATCAACATTTTGCGGCGACCTCTACCGCGTTGTTACCAAATTTGGATAAGGCGGTATTTACAGCAGTTGAAGAGGAGTCTTCAGTAAAAAATCTCAATCTCAAGGAACAACCGAAAGATTATTCTGAAGGTTCATCCGGTCTTTTTAAGCAAGAGAGTTAAATTTTTGTTTTAACCGTTTTAAATTTTTGGTTTAACGGTTTTAAAGTTTAGGTTTACTTTTTTTAAGAAAACCTAAACTTTTAATTTATAAAAGCAAACGTTTGCTTTATACTTATGCCCTCAAAAAATCTCATCTTTTTAATCATTAACAAAGGAAAAAATGATGCAACAACAACGTCCTATTCAACGTGCGTTAATTAGTGTTTCGGATAAAACCGGTATTGTCGAATTTGCCAAAGGTTTGATTGATCGTGGCGTACAAATTTTATCAACAGGCGGTACAGCAAAATTATTAGAAAAAAACGGTTTGGCAGTGACGGAAGTTTCTGATTATACACAGTTTCCTGAAATGATGGATGGACGTGTTAAAACATTACATCCAAAGGTTCACGGCGGTATTTTAGGGCGTCGCGGCATTGATGATGAAGTGATGGCGCAACATCAAATTGATCCGATTGATATGGTGGTGGTTAATTTATATCCATTTGCACAAACAGTTGCCAGAGCAGACTGCACTTTAGAATTAGCAGTAGAAAATATTGATATTGGTGGGCCGACAATGGTTCGTTCCGCCGCGAAGAATCATAAAGATGTTGCGATTGTTGTGAATAATAGCGATTTTGATGCGATCTTGGCGGAAATGGATCAAAATCAAAATAGTTTAACGTTTGAAACCCGTTTTGATTTAGCGATTAAAGCATTTGAACATACCGCACAATATGATGCGATGATTGCAAATTATTTTGGTCGTTTAGTCAAACCTTACCAAGCCGCAGATGAACAGGAATTAGCAGAACCTTGTGGGCAGTTTCCTCGCACATTAAATCTTAACTTTATTCGTAAGCAAACAATGCGCTACGGCGAAAACTCGCATCAAAACGCCGCTTTTTATGTGGAAAAAGAGTTGAAAGAGGCAAGTGTTTCGACAGCAACGCAATTACAAGGAAAAGCGCTTTCTTATAATAATATTGCAGATACTGATGCGGCATTGGAATGTGTAAAAGAGTTTTCAGAACCAGCCTGTGTTATTGTAAAACACGCTAATCCATGTGGCGTGGCTTTAGGCAAAGATTTATTAGAAGCCTATAATCGTGCGTATCAAACCGATCCAACTTCTGCTTTTGGAGGCATTATTGCATTTAATCGCGAGTTAGATGCAGAAACTGCGAAAGCGATTATTGATCGTCAATTTGTAGAAGTTATTATTGCGCCGATTATTTCTGCTACAGCAAAAGAAGTGCTTAAATCGAAGAAAAATGTTCGTGTTTTAGAATGTGGGGAATGGCAGCAACGTCAGCCACGTTTAGATTTTAAACGTGTAAATGGTGGTTTATTAGTTCAAGAAGCTGATCTGGGTATGGTTGAGTTAGCTGATTTGAAAGTTGTAAGTAAACGTCAACCAACACCACAAGAATTGCAAGATCTCTTATTCTGCTGGAAAGTAGCTAAATATGTGAAATCAAATGCGATTGTTTATGCGAAGAATAATCAAACAATTGGTATTGGGGCTGGTCAAATGAGCCGTGTTTATTCTGCAAAAATAGCTGGCATTAAAGCAGAAGATGAAGGATTAGAAGTTAAAGGCACTGTAATGGCATCCGATGCGTTCTTCCCATTCCGTGATGGTATTGATGCTGCTGCGAAAGTCGGTGTAACTTGTGTTATTCACCCAGGTGGTTCAATCCGTGATCAAGAAGTGATTGATGCCGCGGATGAACATAATATGGTGATGGTATTAACAGGTATGCGTCATTTTAGACACTAATTGAGGATTGCTAGATGAAAATTTTAATTATTGGAAATGGCGGACGTGAACACGCTTTAACCTGGAAAGTAGCACAATCACCATTAGTGGATAAGGTTTATGTTGCCCCTGGAAATGTTGGTACGGCACAAGAAGCAAAAGTTGAAAATGTTGCTATTAGTACAACCGATATTACGGCGTTAGTGGAGTTTGCTAAACAGCACCAAATTGATTTAACGATTGTTGGTCCAGAAGCACCATTAGTTATTGGCGTGGTTGATGCATTTCGTGCGGAAGGTTTAAAGATTTTTGGCCCAACCAAAGCAGCAGCACAATTAGAAGGTTCAAAAGCTTTTACTAAGAATTTTTTAGCTCGTCATCATATTCCAACAGCAGAATATCAAACTTTTACTCAAGTTGAACCTGCATTAGCTTATTTGCAAAAAAAAGGTGCACCAATCGTGATTAAAGCAGATGGTTTAGCAGCTGGTAAAGGCGTAATTGTTGCTATGACATTAGCTGAAGCGGAAGCTGCAGTGAAAGATATGCTTTCTGGCAATGCGTTTGGTGAAGCGGGAAGTCGTGTGGTAATTGAAGAGTACCTTGACGGTGAAGAAGCTAGTTTTATTGTGATGGTCGATGGTAAAAATGTTGAACCAATGGCAACTAGTCAGGATCACAAACGGGTCGGTGAAGGTGATACCGGTTTGAATACTGGCGGTATGGGGGCATATTCTCCAGCACCAGTGGTAACGCCAGAAATACATCAACGTATTATGCAGGAAGTGATCTATCCTACGGTAAATGGAATGGCATCTGAAAATAATGTCTACACCGGTTTTCTTTATGCCGGTTTGATGATTATGCCTAATGGTCAACCTAAAGTGATCGAGTTTAATTGCCGTTTTGGTGATCCGGAAACGCAACCGATTATGATGCGTTTGCAATCAGATCTAGTAGAACTATGTTTGGCAGCGTGTGATGGAAAATTAGATCAAGTGAAATCAAAATGGTGTGAACAAGTGGCGCTAGGTATTGTGTTGGCAGCGGAGGGCTATCCTAGTACACCAAGAAAAGGAGATGTGATTCGTGGTTTGGATGTGCCAACAGAATCGGACAAAAAAGTTTTCTATGCAGGCGTTGTTAAACAGGAGAATGAAATTGTTACCAATGGAGGTCGTGTTTTATGTGTGACTGCATTGGGTGATACAGTGCTTGAATCACAGCAAAAAGCAGTATGTTTAGCAGAATCTATTCATTGGAGTGGGCGTTTTTATCGCCATGATATTGGTTGGCGTGCTATTAAACGAGAACAGGTCTAATGTATTGGTTAAATGATCAAATTTAACCATATTTTATTTTTCGCTGATCAATATGAATAAAATTCATCAAAGAAATGAAAAAATTAATTTTAGATTTTTATGACAATAGTATCGATAAAAAGCTAAACTAAACGGGATGAGACCACCATTTAATTTAAGAGGAAATTTAAATGCTTAAAAGAAGTATGAACATCGCAGATTATGATAAAGAGTTATGGGATGCTATTTGTAACGAAGATCGTCGTCAGGAAGAACATATTGAATTAATTGCTTCCGAAAACTATGCGAGCCCACGTGTGATGCAAGCGCAAGGTTCGCAACTTACTAACAAATATGCAGAAGGTTATCCGGGTAAACGTTATTATGGTGGCTGTGAGTATGTTGATATTGTTGAACAATTAGCAATTGATCGTGCTAAAGCATTATTTGGTGCGGATTATGCCAACGTGCAGCCACACTCAGGTTCACAGGCAAATGCTGCGGTTTACATGGCATTGGCTGAACCGGGTGATACTATTTTAGGAATGAGCTTGGCTCATGGTGGTCACTTAACTCACGGTGCGGCGGTGAGCTTTTCAGGTAAGATTTATCACGCAGAACAATACGGTATTACCGATGACGGTGTAATTGATTATGACGCATTACGTGAACAAGCATTGCGCGTTAAACCGAAAGTGATTGTTGGCGGTTTTTCAGCCTATTCTCAAGTTGTTGATTGGAAAAAAATGCGTGAAATCGCCGATGAAGTCGGTGCTTATCTTTTTGTTGATATGGCACACGTTGCAGGATTAATTGCTGCTGGTGTCTATCCAAATCCATTGGAATATGCACACGTTGTTACTACTACTACTCATAAAACATTGGCAGGTCCACGTGGAGGTTTGATTTTAGCTAAAGGCGGTAACGAAGAGTTATATAAAAAATTAAACAGTGCTGTATTTCCAGCAGGGCAAGGTGGTCCATTAATGCACGTAATTGCAGCGAAAGCTGTTTGTTTTAAAGAGGCAATGGAACCCGAATTTAAAGCTTATCAACAACAAGTAGTGAAAAATGCGAAAGCAATGGTAGAAGTGTTTAAACAGCGTGGCTATAACGTGGTATCTAATGGTACAGAAAACCATTTATTCCTTGTTGATTTAGTTAGTCACGGTTTAACCGGTAAAGCTGCCGATGCTGCATTAGGCAAAGCCAATATTACTGTTAATAAAAATGCAGTGCCAAATGATCCTAAGAGTCCATTCGTCACTTCCGGTATTCGTGTCGGTACACCTTCCGTCACTCGTCGTGGCTTCCAAGAAGAAGATGTTAAAGCATTGGCAGGTTGGATGTGTGATGTACTTGATGCCGTAGGCAAAGAAAACGAAGAAGAAGTTATTGCTGCAACAAAAGAAAAAGTGCTGGAAATCTGTAAACGTTTACCGGTTTATGCATAAGTCTTAGAAAATCTAGTATTAAAAAATCCTTTTTCTTTATGAAAAAGGATTTTTATTAACGTTTTGTTTTATTTATGTTTTATTTTTGTTTAATTTTTGATATTTTATAGGTGAACAATAGTTAATAGGAGAGTTTATGTTAATTTTTTAAGATTTTCTCCTAATATAAAGTCCGCTTTTCTTTGTATTTCATTGCAATGTACCTTGAGGTTCAAAAATGATAAATAAAACTTTATTATTATTTTATAGCAACCTTATTTTTTTCTATTTCAGTGATATGGCGTTGCTTATGATTATTTTGTGGTTTTCTTATCAAGTAACGCAATCTTCTTTATTATTGGCAGTTATTTTAGCGATCAGTGCAATTTTCCCATTAATCATTAGAAAGTTCATTAAAAAATGGGATTTATTGCATCTTTCATTGAGATCATTACTTAAACTTCGTATTCTGGTTTATCTTGCGATTGCACTTATTGTACCATTTTTTAGTCAACATATTTTTACTTTTCTTCTTATTTCTTTATGTTTTGGGCTGCTTAGTTTGACGTTATTAAGTACTTATGAGAGTGAAAATACAAAATTGGTTTTACGGGGAACGTTGAGTGCGGCTTTAGCAGCCAGATTAATGCAGACTGTTATTCAGGTCGGGGCATTTGCCGGAGCAATGATAGGCACAGTTTTATTAGATAAATTTTCTTTTGTGTCAACGATGTTATTAATTGCCATTCTGGATATTTCAATATGTTCCATTTATTATTTTTTAGTAAAACCTACTAACGGAAATATAGAAAAAAACTTACTGATACATAGTGAAAAAATAACTGCTAAACAAATTGTTTTGATTTGTATTACTTTGGGGGTTATCGGTTTACATATTTCAACGTTTAATCTTACTGCGCCGATATTTTTTCAGGAAGTTCATCATTGGCTGGCAAGCGATTTCGGCAGAGCAAGCGGTTTTGCCGGTATAGGGGCTTTTCTGGCAGTTTTTGTTCCTACCATAAGACAAAGATGGATTTTGCCTATTGGATTAATCTTTTTTGACCTTTTGTTCGTAATGAATACGACACTTTATTTAATGCCGATTTTCTGTTTTTTGCTAGGATTTCATATTAATAGTTTACGTATTTTTCTGCGTGAGAAATTAATTCTTTTAGCAGAGAATGATCAGCAAGCATCTTATTTAGGTGGATTAAGTGCGTCTTATTATACTTTATTTCAATCAATTGGTAGTTTAATTATCGGTATTGTCATCAGTAAACAATTTGGTTTGGTGAGCTTGGCACAATGGGGGTTACCGTTTGTAGCGGTATTACTGTTAATTTCTTTTTTAATAATGGGAGCTTATGATGAATAATGTCATTTTAATTGTTGATCCATTTTCTACTGGGAAATTATACGCCCCTATTTTTAAGCAGAAAGGATTTGACTGTTATGCGGTCTTTTCCGGTGAAAATATTGCTTCATTTTATTTATCCTCTTTCAATATGAGAGATTTTAGTAATCAACAGCCACTTACACCACAACAGGCAAAACAGCAGTTTTCTCCATCGCAAATTCGAGCAGTGGTGATTGGATCTGAAAGTGGTGTAATTGTCGGCGAAGCGTTGGCAGACTATTTTGGTGTGAATAGCAATGATATATCCGATTCGGAGCTGAGAAGAAATAAATTTAAAATGCAACAGGCGTTATCTCAAGCAAATTTAAATGCAATAAAAACAATAAAAATAACCGAAAATAATAAAAATGTATCATTATTTGACAGTGAAAAAGGATATATTGTTAAACCTTTAAATTCGGCTGGCTCTGAAGATGTCGTATATTTAGTCAATAAAAATAAGGTTTTATTTGAAATCACGACTTTGAATTGGCATAAAAGAAATATTACTGGTGAAGTGAATAGTCACTATTTAATTCAAGAATATTTGGAAGGTATTGAATTTGTGGTGGATATGGTTGCATATCAAGGCAGTTACTTTGTTCTTTCATTATGTAGATATAAAAAGGGAATACACAATGGTAGTCGTTTTGTATATGAAAATATGACAATGTTATATTCGCAAGAAGGGGTATATCAAAATATTATTCAATATGCTAAAGCTGCCGCTGAGGCATTAGATTTTAAATTTGGACCTATTCATATGGAAATTATGTTGACAGCACGAGGTCCTGTTATGATTGAAGTAGGGGCAAGGTTACACGGAGGAATGGCCCCACAAATTTTTTCTCGTTGTTATCAACCACATTTGTTGGAAAGTGCTGTTTCAGCTTATTTAAGTCATCCAATATTGGAAGATGGTCATTTAATAAAACAGGCAAGAATTGTTTTTTTAATTAATGAAAAAATAAATTATAGGTTAGATAATGAAAAGTTTTTGCAAAAAATTTCGTTATGTCCCTCCTTTGTTGATGCCATATTTCCATACAAATCAGCTTCACCATTACCATTAACCGTTGATCTATTAAGTTGTGTCGGCTATATCAGTTTGGTTTCGGATAATTTATTACAAATTGAACGAGACGAGCGTTTAATTCGTCAGTTATTCAATGAGTTATTATATATAGAGTAAAACTTTATTGCATAAATATGCAGAAAATATTAATATATTTGCATTTTTAGCGTATCAAGTAGAGTTTAGCTCAATGACCATCAGCATTAAAAATGTAAACTTTTTTTATGGTTCCACCCAAGCATTATTCGATATCAATTTAACCGCAGAACAGGGCGACATTGTGGTATTGTTAGGTCCTAGTGGCGCAGGAAAAAGTACTTTTATTCGTACATTAAATTTATTGGAAGTTCCTAAAAGCGGTGAGTTGGTGATTGCCAATAATCGATTTGATCTTTCCACTAACAATGATCCTAAACAGATTCGTCAGTTACGGCAGGATGTTGGAATGGTATTTCAACAATACAATTTGTGGCCACATATGACAGTAATGCAGAATCTAATTGAAGCCCCGATGAAAGTGCTTAATCTGAATGAAGCAGAGGCAAAAGAGCAAGCATTTGGGTTGTTAAAGCGTTTACGTTTAGAGGCTCAAGCAGATCGCTTTCCACTTCATTTGTCTGGTGGACAGCAGCAACGTGTTGCCATTGCCAGAGCATTAATGATGAAGCCACAGGTTTTATTATTTGATGAACCAACAGCAGCATTGGATCCGGAAATTACCGCTCAAGTGGTTTCAATTATTCAAGAATTGCAACAAACTGGTATTACCCAGTTTATTGTGACTCATGAAGTAAATGTGGCGCGTAAAACCGCGACTAAAGTCGTGTATATGGAGCAAGGACACATTATTGAAGTTGGTGATGCCTCTTGTTTTGAAAATCCGAAAACACAACAATTTAAACAATATTTATCACACTAAATCCCATACAGGAGAAACAGAATGAAAAAAGTTTTATTAGCCAGTTTATTATTTGGTACAGCAGTAGCAGCAAATGCACAAACCATTACTTTTGCGATGGAACCGACTTATCCACCGTTTGAAAATACCAATGAAAAAGGTGAGATTGTTGGTTTTGATGTTGATGTTGCCAATGCGATTTGTAAAGAGATCAAGGCGGATTGCAAATTCAGCAGCCAATCTTTTGATAGTTTAATTGCAGGTCTAAAATTTAAACGTTTTGATGCTGCTATTTCGGCAATAGACATTACACCAGAACGTGCAAAACAGGTGAGTTTTTCTGATCCGTACTATGATAGTTCTGCTAGCTTTGTGGCAGCAAAAGAGGGCATTACTTTAGAAAATGCGAAAAACGTAGGTGTACAGAATGGAACAACATTCCAACAATATGTTGCTGCAAAAGCAAAACAGTACGATAGTAAACCGTATTCCACCTTGCAAAATGCGATTCTTGATTTAAAAAATGGCCGTATTGATATTATCTTTGGTGATACTGCAGTATTGGCTGAATGGATTAAAAGTGATAAAGCGGTGCATTTTGTAGGCGATAAAGTGACTGATCCGGAATATTTCGGTACAGGTTTAGGCATTGCCGTTAATAAGAAAAATACTGAATTATTGGGTCAACTTAATCAAGGCTTGAAAGCGATTAAAGCAAACGGTGAATACCAAAAAATTTATGACAAATGGATGTCTGGTAAATAATTAATATGTTTTCAGATTTTATCAATTTAATGTTTTCCGCTACCCTGGTTACGCTGGGGTTAGCGGTTTGTTCTTTGATACTCGGATTGATTTTAGCCATTATTTTTGTGGTGTTGGAAACCAATAAAATCCGTTGTATCCGACAACCTACATCAATAATCGTAACCCTATTGCGCGGTTTACCTGAAATTCTGGTGGTGTTATTGATTTTCTTCGGTTCAACGCAAGTATTGTTTTTGTTGACGGAAGAGTATATCGAATTCAGTGCATTTTGGTGTGGATCAGTAGCGTTAGCGATTATTTTTGCCGCTTATGCTTCGCAGTCGTTGCGTGGTGCAATTCAGGCAATTCCGGTGGGGCAATGGGAATCCGGTGCGGCATTGGGGTTAAGTCGTGCCCAAACTTTTGTCCGTATTATTATGCCGCAAGTGTGGCGACACGCATTGCCGGGTTTGAGCAACCAGTGGTTGGTTCTGTTGAAAGATACTGCGTTGGTATCATTAATCGGTGTCGATGATTTAATGCGTCAGGCGGAATTGGTCAACGCCAGTACACACCAACCGTTCACTTGGTATGGCATCGCGGCGTTGCTTTATTTGGTGATTACACTAATCAGCCAAGCGGGTATTAGAAAATTGGATCTCTATTTTACGCGTTTTGAACGGGAGAAAAGCTAATGGTTCAAGAGTATTTTGTAACTATTGCTCAAGGGATTCCTACCAGTTTATTGCTAACCGTAGTTGCACTGGTTATCGCTTTCTTTTTAGCAATTTTATTTACGTTCCTATTGGCGTTGGGCAATCCAATTATTAAAAAAATCATTGGTGTCTACATTACTTTATTTACCGGAACACCGCTGTTGGTGCAAATTTTCCTAATTTATAGCGGTCCTGGTCAATTTCAATGGATTGTAGATGGTCCATTGTGGAGTCTGTTATCAAATGCTTGGTTCTGTGCGATGTTGGCATTGGCATTAAATAGTGCCGCCTATTCAACACAGCTCTTTTATGGTGCAGTCAAAGCGATTTCCAAAGGGCAGTGGGAAAGTTGTGCCGCCTTGGGGTTATCGCGTGCGCAAACGTTGAAGATCTTGATTCCATATGCCCTTAAACGCGCATTGCCGTCTTATACCAATGAAATTATTTTAGTTTTCAAAGGGACTTCGTTGGCATCCACCATTACCATTATGGATATTATGGGTTATGCGCGTCAGCTATACGGCACCGAATATAATGCACTGTTGATTTACGGCTTGGCAGGGGTGATATATCTAGTGATTACCGGTGTTGCCACCTATTTCTTGCGTAAGCTGGAGCAACGTGTGTTGGTATTTGAGCGTTTGGAAGTGGCCAAATAGAAATCAAAGCAAGTGAGATAAAAAACTTGGGTTCTGCCCAAGTTTTTTATTATCTGTGGTTAAAGTTGATTTTCAAACCAGCTTTCCAGAATAAGACAAGCTGAAATAGAATCGATTTTTCCTTTGTTTAATGCTCGGTAGCCGCCACGAGAAAAAATTTCGGCGCGCGCTTCAGTGGTGGTTAAACGTTCATCCTGCAAGGCAATTTTGACACCGAAACGACCGTTTAAACGGTTAGCGAATTTTCGCGCTCTTTGTGTAATTTCCTGTTCCGTGCCGTCCATATTCAGTGGTAAGCCGACAACTACCAAATCCGGTTTCCATTCATCAAGGCATTTTTTTATCGCATCCCAATTTGGAATGCCGTCTTGTGCTTTGAATGCCGGCAAGGCTTGAGCAGTTTGTGTAATGCTTTGTCCTACGGCACAGCCAATACTTTGTGTGCCGAAATCAAAAGCGATAACGGTTAAATTGGACATTATGCTCTCCCCATTTCGTGGCTTAATTCATAGCTTTGATTAATACCTAAAAGTTTATTTGCTGCTTGCCAACGTTGATCAAAAGGGAGCTTAAACAAAATATTGTAATCTGCCGGCACGGTTAACCAGTCGTTATTCTTGATTTCATCAGCGAGTTGTTCCGGTTGCCATAAAGCACAACCAAGAGCAATAAAATAATTTTTCGGCGCGTCTTCACTGTTTAATGACAATAAAATATCGGACGATGTTGTCAGCATTAAATCATCATTGATGGCAAACGAGTAGCGATAGTTTTTATTAGTGATGGTATGTAGTACAAACCCTTGTTCAATATTGACTGGACCGCCGGCGAAGATCATCTTTTCCGGATATTGAGGCTCGGTTGGCATTAGATGATTCATTTTTGCCATCATCTCTGCCAGGCTTAAATCGGTCGGCTGATTAATCACTAATCCCATTGAACCCTGCTCGTTATCTTCACAGATATAAACCACAGAGCGTTGGAAAAAAGGATCGTCTAAATCGGGCATTGCTACAAGAAATTGATTTTGTAATGTCATACTGTTCCTTAAAACTAAACTACAAATCACCAAAACAGATCTGTAATGCACTGATTGCAACGAGCGAAGCAGTTTCGGTACGCAAAACACGTTTGCCGAGCAACACTTCGGTGAAGCCTTGTTGAACAGTTTGTTCAATCTCCTGTTCAGATAAGCCACCCTCTGAGCCGATTAATAAACGCACACCAGCTGCAGGTGGTGGAGGCAGTTGCTTAATTGATTGTGAGGCACGCGGATGGAGATTTAATTTCAACATTCCATCATTTTCTGCGCACCAATCTTGCAATTTCATCAATGGGCGAATTTCCGGAATGATATTACGTCCGCACTGTTCACACGCTGCAATGGCGATTTTTCTCCACTGTTGTATCTTTTTTTCCATTCTCTCTGCATCTAATTTTACACCGCAACGTTCAGACCATAATGGTGTAATTGTTGTTACACCGAGTTCTACTGATTTTTGAATGGTAAACTCCATTCGTTCGCCACGTGAGATGACTTGCCCAAGCTGAATATTTAACGGTGATTCACGATCGTCAAGAATTGAATGTTGTAGTGCAACCGAAATCTGTTTTTTGTTGATTTCCGTAATTATGGCAGGATAAATATGATTACTGCCATCAAATAATTCAAGGGCTTCCCCCACTTTCATTCTTAAAACTCGCCCTACGTGGTGCATCGCCTCTTCAGTTAATTGGCATTGAGAGAGATGAGCTAAGGATGTTGGATGATAGATTCGCGGTATTCTCATAATCTGTTTTGATTTGTTGATAATAAAAACTGGGTTAATTATTAAATTAACGGTTATTGTAAAAAATTATCGCTTTTTTTGATATATCTCTAATGATTTTTAGTGATTTTTGCTATAGTAAGCGCCGTTATTTTTTTGAATATAATCAAGGAGAAAATTATGGCTCGTCGTCCTTTAGTTATGGGCAACTGGAAATTAAACGGTAGCAAGGTATTTACTAAGGAATTGATCAATGGTTTGAAAGCTGAATTAGCAGGCGTTGAAGGCTGTGATGTGGCAATTGCTCCACCAGTAATGTATTTAGCAGAAGCGGAAGCAGCATTAGCTGGTAGCAAAATTGCACTAGGTTCACAAAATGTTGATCTTAAACAGTCTGGTGCGTTTACCGGTGATATTTCTGCAACAATGTTAAAAGATTTCGGTGCAAAATATATTATTATCGGTCACTCTGAACGCCGCGCATATCACCACGAAAGCGATGAATTTATTGCGCAAAAATTTGCAGTATTAAAAGAGCAAGGGTTGGTGCCTGTACTTTGTATTGGTGAAAGCGAAGCTGAGAATGAAGCAGGAAAAACAGAAGAAGTTTGTGCAAGACAAATTGATGCAGTATTAAATACATTAGGTGCGGAAGCCTTTTTAGGTGCAGTTATTGCTTATGAACCAATTTGGGCAATTGGTACAGGAAAATCTGCTACTCCGGCACAGGCTCAAGCGGTGCACGCTTTTATTCGTAGCCATATTGCGAAGAAAGATGCAAAAGTTGCAGAACAAGTGATTTTACAATACGGCGGTTCTGTTAATGACGGTAATGCGGCAGAATTATTTGCAATGCAGGATATCGATGGCGCATTGGTTGGTGGTGCATCATTAAAAGCACCTGCATTTGCTACTATTGTTAAAGCAGCGGCAAAAGCAAAAAATTAATTGATTTTAGTATAAAAATTTGAATAGACCCTTTCACCAAGTAGAAGGGTCTTTTTGTTGCTTGTTTTTCATAACAAAAGATTACTGAATCTATATAACATATAGTTAAAAGTTATTTGCATTTCTTGATGAAATTTCATATTAATGCTCGGTAAATTTAGAACTCGAGAAAGGCTAATAAATATGAATATCCAGCAACTGATTACACAACACCACCTTGAATTGTTATTCCAACAGGGTACGTTTGGCATTGAGAAAGAGAGCCAACGTATTGATGAAAAAGGAAAAATTGTTACCACACCACATCCTAAAGTTTTTGGAAACCGCTCCTATCACCCTTATATTCAGACTGATTTTGCAGAAAGTCAGTTAGAATTAATTACGCCGCCACAGCATAGTGTTAAAGATGCTTATCGTTGGTTGTCTGCGATTCACGAAGTAGTGTTGCGATCTTTGCCGGAAAATGAATATCTTTCACCGTTCAGTATGCCGTTGGCGTTACCGCCGGAAAGTGAAATTAAAGTGGCGCAGCTGGATAATGCGGATGATGTCGCTTATCGTGAGCATTTAGTCGAGAGTTACGGTAAATACAAACAGATGATCAGCGGTATTCACTACAATTTCCAATTGGCGGATGATCTGATCGAAAAATTGTTCCAATTACAAAAAACATATCAGGATCCAATCATTTTTCGTAATGATCTTTATCTAAAACTAGGAAAAAATTTCTTACGTTATCAATGGCTGTTGCTCTATTTATTTGCCGCTTCACCCAGTGTTGAAAATGCTTTCTTTAGAAAAGGACAACAAATCCCTCAACAATTTGTTCGTAGCTTACGCTCTAGCTATTATGGTTATGTTAATCACGAAGAAATTAAAGTTTCCTATGAAAACTTGCATCAATATGTAGAAACGTTGGAACATTGGGTAAACAATGGGAAATTGATTGCAGAAAAAGAGTTTTATTCCAATATCCGTTTCCGTGGTGCGAAAAAACAGGTGAGAGAATTATTGGAAAAAGGTATTCGTTACCTAGAATTCCGTTTATTTGATCTTAATCCTTTTGCTCAATATGGCATTGAATTGGAAGACGCGGAATTTATTCACTATTTTATATTATTAATGTTATGGCTGGAAAATACAGCAGATCAACGTGATGTTGAAAAAGGACGGGAAATGCTAGCGGAAGTGGCATTGGAACATCCTCTATCAATTACAGCTTATCAACAAGAAGGATTGGCTTTACTTGATCAATTTGAGCAGATGTTAGCACAGTTAAACGCACCTGAATCGGTGAAACAAACTTTAAAACAAAAACAGCAGCAATTATTATCGCCAGAAATGACACTTTGTGGACGCCTAGTGCAAAATATGCAAAAACCGACAGACTATCATCAGTTAGGATTGGCATTAGCAAAACAGAATAAGGCAGCAGCGACAGCACGTTATTATGCATTAACTGCTTTTGACAATATGGAACTTTCAACGCAAGCACTGATATTTGACCTAATCCAACAGGGTATTAAAACTGAGATCTTAGATGAAAATGATCAGTTCCTCTGTTTACAAGTCGGTGATCATATTGAATATGTGAAAAACGGCAATATGACCTCAAAAGATAGCTATATTTCACCATTAATTATGGAAAATAAAGTGGTGACGAAAAAGGTGTTGGCGAAAGCCGGTTTTAATGTGCCACAAAGCCTTGAGTTTAGAAATGTTGAAGATGCGGTGCGTGCCTATCCGTTATTTGAACATCGTGCGGTGGTGATTAAACCAAAATCAACCAATTTCGGTTTGGGAATTACCATTTTTAAACAAGGCGTAGAAAATCGGGAAGATTTCCGCCAAGCGGTAGAAATCGCTTTCCGAGAAGATAAAGAGGTTATGATTGAAGATTATTTAGTCGGTACCGAATATCGTTTCTTTGTATTAGGCGATGAAACTTTAGCGGTATTGTTGCGTGAACCGGCAAATGTGCTTGGTGATGGACAACATACCGTTGCTGAATTGGTTGCAGCAAAAAATGAACACCCATTGCGCGGTGACGGCAGCCGTACGCCATTGAAGAAGATTACATTAGGCGATATTGAAAAATTACAGTTAAAAGAGCAGGGATTAACGGTTGATTCAGTACCGGAAAAGGGAAGAAAAGTGCAATTACGGGCGAACTCCAATATCAGCACCGGCGGTGACTCAATCGATATGACCGACTTAATGCATCCAAGTTATAAAGCGTTGGCGGTAGGCATTACCAAAGCAATGGGCGCAGCGGTTTGCGGCGTGGATTTGATTGTGCCTGATTACACTAAACCGGCAGAGCCTAAATTAAGTTCTTGGGGCGTGATTGAAGCCAATTTTAACCCAATGATGATGATGCACATTTTCCCCTATCAAGGGACTTCAAGACGCGTCACAAAAAATGTGATTAAGATGTTATTTCCAGAGTTGTTTTAATTGAGAATTAGGAATTGGGCATCAAGGCAAGATTGCAGATTGGTCTCAATTTGGTCACAAATTTAATAAATGCTTAATCTATTCCCTCTCACACTTGTAAAAAATCTTATTAGAATGAGGATTAGCAAGTGTGCGAGGGGCGTGAAACCTAAATAACTGTTAACAGAAAAATGCGCTAACAAAATCTAAAATTAGGCTCACTTAATATTAACGGTAACACCAAGCCAAAACCCGCCTTGCAAAGGTTTTCCATAACACAAATACTCCACAAAGCGCTAAAAACAGTAACGAATCAATGTTATAGGCTTTTAGTGATAGGTAATAATGAATTGCTGCTAAAACAACGACCAATAAGGATAATTGGTGTAGCGAAAACCAACGCTTACCTAATCTTCTTTTGATATAAGGAATTGAAGATAAGGCAATCAAAACCAACAGAATCATTGCAATAAAGCCAATTTGTAGATAGGTTCTACTCACGATTTCGCTAATAAAAAGTTGGAAATCAAAGCCTAGTTCTAACGCAAGATAACCAACAATGTGCAACGATAACCAAAATAATCCCCATAGCCCCAAACTGCGGTGTAGTGGGAGTAATATTGGTTGCCGTAAGCACTGCGTAATAATCCTAAAACTAAATAAGATTAATAAAAATAATAAGGCGGTATAGCCTAGAAAATGAATAATCTCTTTAATTGGATCAGTACCAAAGCTACTTACCAAATTAAAATTGATCGCATAGATAAGCCAAAGGAGAGGGATAACTCCTCCCAAATGAATACAATAACGCAAAATTTTAAATAACATCTTAGTAATTCTTGCTTAAATCCAGGTGAGAATATAAGTGAGCAACTTGTTCTTCATAACCATTAAACATTAATGTTGGCTGTCTTTTAATATCAAATAATCCACCAGACCCAATTACGCGTTCGGAGGCTTGTGACCAACGAGGATGATCTACTTTTGGATTGACATTGGCATAAAAACCATATTCATGTGGAGCGAGTTTTACCCAAGTGGTTAATGGGCGAGTTTCACTTAAGGTAATTTTGACAATGGATTTAATACTCTTAAACCCGTATTTCCAAGGTACAACTAAGCGAATCGGCGCGCCACTTTGTGGTGCTAAGGTTTTACCATATAGCCCGACAGACATCAGCGTTAGTGGATTCATTGCTTCTTCAATCGTCAATCCCTCGATATAAGGGTAATCAATATTACCACCGAAGAAAGGATTTTTTTGCCCTGGCATCTGCTCTGGATCATACAGCGTTTCGAAGACAACATATTTTGCTTTACTAGTAGGAGCAACAGCTTTTAATAAAGAGGAGAGTGGGAAACCAATCCAAGGAATAACCATTGACCAAGCCTCGACACAACGGAAACGGTAGATTCGCTCTTCTAATGGAAATTTAGTGAGGAGATCTTGGTGATCTAAGATAAGTGGTTTCTCAACTTCACCACCAATTTCTAATTGCCAAGGATCCGTTTTGAAATCTTTTGCGTAGTGTGCGGGCGATCCTTTTTCAACACCAAATTCATAAAAATTATTATAACCAATCACTTTTTCTTCAGGCGTTAATGGCAATGTATTTTCTGCTTGGGTAGAAAAATCTAATGCGATACGGCGATCGATTTTATCTTCTGCATAACTTAGTTTAGGCAGTAATGGCGTAATACTTGCTCCCCCTAATAAAGCAATTAGTTGGCGACGTTTTTTAAAAATATGTTCAGGAGTAACATCGTGTTCAGTGAGTTTCATATACTATCCTTAATAATAAATAAAAGTAATTAATTAACCGATATTCAGATTGGCATTTTTAGTAGAAGTTCCTGATGAATTGGAAAAGTTTATAGATTGCTGTAATAGGTAAGATAAAAGGGAATTTATTGCTCACCAGAAAAACGCTATACTACCAACACTTTTATGTAACCACTGAGGTGGAACTTGACCACAACAATTTCAGAAGTTTTTACGTTAGAACCACAAGATAATGCACGATTGCAATCACTTTGTGGACCATTTGATGAACATATCTCATTAATTGAAAAGCAGTTTAACCTAATTATCTCTCGCCGTAATTTTACGTTTACCTTAGAGTCAGCAGACGAAGAAAGTAAACCTCATCACGCACAGTTGTTGAAAAATGTGGCAAAGCTCATTCAACGTTTATATGTCGAAACGGCAATGGTAAAAGGCAAAGTGAATGAACTCGATCTTGAGCAAATTCATTTAGCAATCCAGGAAAGCAGAATGTTGCTGCAACAGGTTGATACCGTTGAAGATGATGAAGCTAAAGTCTTTAGTACCACGATCAAAACTAAGCGTGGTGTGATCAAACCACGTGGCAAAAATCAGATCCAATATTTACATAATATTTTGCGTCATGATATTAGCTTTGGGATTGGACCTGCGGGAACGGGGAAAACCTTTTTAGCGGTGGCTGCAGCAGTTGAAGCACTAGAAAAACAGCAAGTACGCCGTTTATTATTAACTCGTCCAGCGGTGGAAGCAGGTGAAAAATTGGGTTTTTTACCAGGGGATTTAACACAAAAAATCGATCCTTATTTGCGACCATTATATGATGCACTTTTTGAAATGCTTGGTTTTGAAAAAGTGCAGAAGTTGATGGAACGTAATGTGATTGAAATCGCACCGTTGGCATATATGCGTGGCCGTACTTTGAATGATGCTTTTATTATTTTAGATGAAAGTCAAAACACGACTATTGAACAGATGAAAATGTTTTTGACTCGTATCGGGTTTAATTCTAAAGCGGTGATCACCGGCGATATTACTCAGGTTGATTTACCTCGTGGACAAAAATCCGGTTTACGGCACGCTATTGAAGTGTTAAGCAATGTAGACGATTTAAGTTTTAATTATTTTAAGAGTGAAGATATTGTGCGTCATCCAGTGGTGGCAAAAGTAGTACAGGCGTATGAAAAATGGGATGAGGAGGAACAATTACGCCGTAAAGAGATTGCGGAACAACGTCGTCAGGCAAAATTAGAGGAACAACAAAATGACGAATAATGCTGAAATGCTAGTAGATCTACAAATTGCCAGTGAAGATCAAAGCAATTTACCGACATTACAACAATTCACTTATTGGGCAACACAGGCGGTTAAACCGCAGCAAAATAATGTAGAAATAACAATTCGGATCGTGGATGAGGAAGAAAGCCATCATTTGAATTTTACTTATCGAAACAAAGATCGTCCGACTAATGTGCTTTCGTTCCCGTTTGAAGTGCCAGAAGGCATTGAGTTGCCGTTATTGGGAGATTTGGTGATTTGTCGTCAAGTGGTTGAAAAAGAAGCACAGGAACAGCAAATTTCTTTAGAAGCTCATTATGCACATTTGACCGTACACGGCTGTTTACACCTGTTGGGCTATGATCATATTGAAGATGATGAAGCTGAAGAAATGGAAAATTTGGAAACAGAGATTATGCTGTCAATGGGATATGCTGATCCTTATGTAAGTGAGAAAATCTAAGTGCAAGATTTTTCTCGTCAAATTATTATTTTTTCCGGGTCATCACACTGGAAAATAGAACAACAGCTCAAGATTATTCAACATTATCAACATTATCACGGTGTATATTGCGGTTATCAGCTACCGCAATATACTCAGGATTCTCTTTCTTGTTATGCTTTTCAACAAAGTCGCAATATATTAGGACAAGAATTTCAATTTGCTATTTTTGATGCGACAGTGGAAAAAGATATTGCATTCCATTTGGATAGTTTATTGATCTTATCAGCAACATTACAGGCTGGCGGTGCTTTATTTCTTTTCATACCTGAATGGCACAAGCTGGATGAATGTATCGATTTTGATAGTGAACGTTGGAACAACGGTCAACGACCGCATACCGTGCCACATTTTATGAATTGGTTTAAACAAACTGTTGCTTGGCAACAAATTGTTGTTTATCAAGAAAATGGAAGTGAAATCATACTTCCACAGCTGACTTCCGCTAATTGGCATATACCACCTTCTGCTATAAAGCATCAACAAGCAGTATTGATGCAGCTAGCTCAACGACCCAATGGCATTCTATTATTATCTGCTCGCCGTGGACGAGGTAAATCAGCTTTGCTTGGTCAATTAATTCAGCAACAGTCACAAACAGCAAATATTTTAATTACTGCTGCGAATAAAAAAGCAGTAACAACTGTTGCCAAATTTGCTTTACCTCAGAAATTGAATTTTATTGCACCAGATGAGCTACTACAAAAAATTAAACAAAAACAGTTCAATAATAACGCATTTTTAATTGTTGACGAGGCTGCAATGTTGCCATTGTCAAGTCTTGCATTATTTTCCAATGCCTTCAGCAAAGTGCTGTTGACAAGCACCAGTGAAGGTTATGAGGGATCAGGCAAAGGCTTTATCTTGAAGTTACAAGGATATTTAAAGCGAAAAATTCACTTTTTTGATTTAGACATTCCGTTACGCTGGCAGCAGAATGATCGACTTGAACAATGGATGGATCAATTAGCATTAGTAGCTCAAAACATCTCCAATATCCCTTATCAAAATAGTAAACCGAAATTTAATGTTTATAATACTTTGCCGATCAATTTTCCATTTGCTGAACTATATCAATTACTCAACTTGTCTCATTACCGCACTTCACCTACTGATTTACGTCGTTTAATGGATGGTACTAATCAATATTTTATAACGGTAGAAATAGCGGAACATATTATTGGTGCAGTATGGTGTTTAGAAGAGGGGGGTTTTTGTGATGAAAAACTAGTTGAACAAATTCGGTTAGGTTATCGTCGTCCAAAAGGAAATTTGGTTGCTCAAGCTTTGTGTTTTCAAACCAATTTATCACAAGCCTTAACATTACGTTCAGTACGTATTTCGCGGATTGCGGTGCTACCTCAATATCAACGGCAAACCTTAGGAACGCAGTTGATTCAGCAATGTGTCCAGAAGTATTGCCATAACTTTGATTATCTTTCCGTCAGTTTCGGTTTTGAAAGGTCATTATTGCGATTTTGGAAAGAATTAGGTTTTCAATTAAGTGCTGTTAGTGTTAAGCCGGAAGCAAGCAGTGGTAATTACAGCGTAATGATGATTTATCCGTTATCTACTGCTGGTACAGTTTTTTGTCAACAGGCAGTGAATCGTTTCCAACGCGATTTTATATTAAGTGAACATCCATTATTAACAAAACTTGATTCACAAGTAGAAACAGATTGGCATTTAAATTCAGAAGATTGGCAGTTTATTGATGAATTTATTCAATATCAACGCACTTTAGCAGTAAGTTATGCTGCTTTACGTCGATTATTTCACCATTATCCAAATGACAATCTAGAAAAACAGTTGAAACAATTTAAAAGCTTATTTTTTACACAAAAAAAACTAAAATCAACAATTTTTAAACAACAACTTGAGCATTTTTTAGCTAATAAAAATAAAAAAATTTAGTTTTATATTAAGAAGAAAAGCTAGAGAATAAAATTAATCTTTTTATATTTATTAGTTAAAAATAGCTGTTTTTTATATTTTTTTAGGTTTTAACACTATATTCTGTATTTTAAAAAAGCAAAATAAGCCATTATTTAGCATAAAATGCTATTGACTTAAAATACTCTTTTCGGCAAAATCGATCACGTTTTTCAGTTTTATAAGGTTTTGAACAATGTTTTCTCCTATTTCTTTATCTCTGATTCTGTTACTCACAAATTAACAATTTGTGCGGTAAGGCGTGGATAAAGAAAAAATTGAATTTAAGCAAACACACATCTGCCCGCACTTAGCGGGCTTTTTTTTAACTCTTTTTTATGTTGACGACGGTGGAGTATGAGTAATCAAGTTATTATTTTCGATACAACCTTAAGAGATGGTGAACAAGCGTTAAAAGCCAGTTTAACAGTAAAAGAAAAGTTGCAAATCGCACTTGCCCTTGAGCGTCTTGGCGTTGATGTGATGGAAGTGGGCTTCCCTGTATCTTCAGAGGGGGATTTTGAATCTGTCCGAACCATTGCACAACAGGTTAAAAATAGTCGCGTTTGTGCCTTATCTCGTGCGGTGGATAAAGACATTGATGTGGCTGCGGAAGCTTTGAAAGTGGCTGAAGCCTTTCGTATTCATACTTTTATCGCCACCTCCGCCTTGCACGTTGAAGCCAAATTACGCCGCACTTTTGACGATGTGGTAGAAATGGCGATCAACGCGGTGAAACGTGCCAGACGTTATACCGATGATGTGGAATTTTCTTGCGAGGACGCAGGGCGTACGGGGATTGACAATATTTGCCGTATCGTAGAAGCGGCGATTAATGCGGGGGCAACCACCGTGAACATTCCCGACACCGTGGGCTATTGCTTACCGATGGAATACGGCAACATTATCGCCAATGTGATGAACCGCGTGCCAAACATTGATAAAGCCATTATTTCCGTGCATTGCCATAACGATTTGGGTATGGCGACTGCCAATTCTTTAACCGCCGTGCAAAATGGGGCAAGACAGATTGAATGTACCATCAACGGTATCGGCGAGCGTGCTGGTAACACGGCATTAGAAGAAGTGGTGATGGCGATCAAAACCCGCCAAGCCTTGTTTGGCGTGGACACTCGCATTAATACGCAAGAAATCCACCGCGTCAGCCAAATGGTGAGCCAATTATGCAATATGCCGATTCAGCCGAATAAAGCCATTGTGGGATCAAACGCCTTCGCCCATTCTTCAGGAATCCACCAAGATGGTATGGTGAAAAATAAAAACACCTATGAAATTATGTCGCCAGAAACTATCGGCTTGAAAAAAGAAAAATTAAATTTGACTGCCCGTTCTGGTCGTGCGGCGGTGAAAAACCATATGGATTCAATGGGTTATCAAGAAAATGAATATGATTTGGATAAATTATACGAAGCTTTCTTGAAATTAGCGGACAAAAAAGGGCAAGTGTTCGATTATGACTTAGAAGCCCTTGCCTTTATTGATATGCAACAGGGTGATGAAGATCGCTTAACCCTTGATGTGATCACCTCGCAAATGATTAGCCATTTGCCTGCTTCCGCTTTCGTGCAAGTGGAATTGGACGGCGAGAAATTAAGCCAAGTGTCGAGTGGTGGGAATGGACCTGTTGATGCGGTGTTCAATGCCATTTTGAAAATCACAGGCATTGAATTAAAAATGTTGAACTACAACTTAACCGCCAAAGGCGAGGGGGCGGAAGCACTCGGACAAGTGGATATTGTGGTGGAGCATAAAGGTCGCCGCTTCCACGGTGTGGGCTTGGCAACGGATATTGTGGAATCCTCTGCACGGGCGTTAATCCACGCGATCAATGCGATCTACCGTTCGCATAAAGTAGAAAATTTAAAATTACATAAAAATTCGGTGAATTAAGGAGTGTTGTGATGAAAAATTATAATGTTGCCGTGTTGAGCGGCGATGGCATCGGCCCTGAAGTAATGGCAGAAGCCTTAAAAGTGTTAAGTGCGGTGCAAAAAAAGTATGATTTTCAATTAACTTATCGTCATTTTGATATTGGCGGAATTGCCATTGACAATCACGGCACGCCTCTGCCAGCGGAAACCTTAAAAGGTTGCGAAGAAAGCGATGCGATTTTGTTCGGCTCTGTGGGCGGGCCAAAATGGGAGCATTTACCGCCAAATCAACAGCCTGAGCGTGGGGCATTGTTGCCTTTGCGTAAACATTTTTCTTTATTCTGTAATCTTCGTCCAGCGACCCTGTATAAAGGGTTAGAAAAATTCTGTCCATTGCGTGCGGACATCGCTGCGAAAGGCTTCGACATCGTTACCGTGCGTGAATTAACAGGCGGGATTTATTTCGGACAGCCGAAAGGGCGTGAGGGCGAGGGGGCGAGCGAAAAAGCCTTTGATACCGAAGTGTATCACCGCTATGAAATTGAACGCATTGCCAGAGTGGCTTTTGAAACGGCGATGAAACGCAAAAAACATCTCACTTCAGTGGATAAAGCCAATGTGTTGATGAGTTCTGTGCTATGGCGTGAAGTGGTGGAAGAAATGGCGAAAGCCTACCCTGAAGTCAAGGTGGATCATATTTATATCGACAACGCCACAATGCAACTGATTAAACAACCTGAGTTTTTTGACGTGCTACTTTGCTCAAATATTTTTGGCGATATTATTTCTGATGAATGTGCGATGATCACAGGATCAATGGGAATGTTACCGTCTGCTAGCCTTAACGAACAAGGCTTCGGTTTATACGAACCCGCTGGCGGTTCAGCTCCAGACATTGCGGGCAAAGGCATTGCTAACCCAATCGCCCAAATTTTGTCTGCGGCAATGATGTTGCGTTACAGCTTCAACCTCAACGAGGCTGCCCGTGAAATTGAAAGTGCGGTGCAAAAAGTGCTTGAAAATGGCTATCGCACGGCAGATTTAGCTGATGAAAACAAACCTGTTTCTACTAAGGAAATGGGGGATCTTATCACAAAAGCGATTTAAATCTCCCCCTATCCCCCTCTTTGTTAAAGAGGGGGGATTGATTAGTAGGAAAAATAGTAGAGCTGCCTTATTTCCCTATCTTTCTCAAAAAAGGGGAAATGGAATAGTAGAAATAACGAAGTCTCTTTCTTATTCCTCCTCTTTAACAAAGAGGAGAAATTGATAAGTGAAATAGCTTAGTTATTTTCTATCAATAAGGGATAAATAAGAGAAACTGATAATGAAATCTCTCACAAAATCCCCCCTCTTTAACAAAGAGGGGGTTAGGGGGAGATTCTAAACAAGAGATTATAAAATGACGAAAAAAACCCTATACGACAAATTATTCGATGCTCACATCGTTTACGAATCAGAAGGCGAAACGCCGATTTTATACATCAATCGCCACTTAATTCACGAAGTAACCAGCCCACAAGCTTTTGACGGATTGCGTGTCGCCAATCGCCAAGTGCGTCAAGTGGGTAAAACTTTTGGCACAATGGATCACAGCATTTCAACACAAGTGCGTGATGTGAATAAATTAGAAGGACAAGCCAAAATCCAAGTATTAGAACTTGCCAAAAACTGCGCCAATACCGGCATTAAGTTATTTGATATGAGCACTAAACAACAAGGGATTGTGCACGTTGTCGGACCTGAACAGGGTTTAACCTTGCCGGGAATGACCATCGTCTGTGGTGACTCCCACACTGCAACGCACGGTGCATTTGGCGCATTAGCGTTTGGGATTGGTACATCAGAAGTGGAACACGTTCTTGCCACTCAAACCTTAAAACAGAGCCGTGCTAAAAATATGAAAATTGAAGTGCGAGGCAAAGTCGCCCCAGGAATTACGGCAAAAGACATTGTGCTTGCTATTATCGGCAAAACCACAATGGCAGGCGGCACGGGACACGTTGTGGAATTTTGCGGTGAAGCCATTCGTGATCTTTCAATGGAAGGGCGTATGACCGTGTGCAATATGGCGATCGAACTCGGTGCGAAAGCAGGATTAATCGCCCCTGACGAAACGACTTTCGAATATTTGAAAGGTCGTCCTTATGCCCCGAAAGGCAAAGATTGGGACGATGCAGTGGCTTATTGGAAAACCTTAAAAACCGATGATGATGCCCATTTTGATACCGTAGTGGTGTTAGACGCGAAAGAGATTTCGCCGCAAGTAACTTGGGGAACGAATCCAGGACAGGTGATTGGTATTGATCAAACCGTGCCAAATCCTGGGGAAATAAGCGATCCGGTGGTGCGAGCTTCCGCTGAAAAAGCACTGGCTTATATTGGCTTAGCCGCCAACACCGATTTAACCCAAGTACCTGTAGATCAAGTGTTTATCGGCTCTTGTACCAACTCCCGCATTGAAGATTTGCGTGCGGCAGCAGCGGTAATGAAAGGACGTAAAGTTGCCGATAACGTAAAACGCGTATTGGTCGTTCCGGGGTCAGGTCTTGTTAAAGAGCAAGCAGAAAAAGAGGGCTTAGATAAAATCTTTATCGAAGCAGGGGCGCAGTGGCGTAACCCAGGTTGTTCAATGTGCCTAGGAATGAACGACGATCAACTTGGTGAGTGGGAACGCTGTGCCTCCACCAGTAACCGCAACTTTGAAGGTCGCCAAGGACGTAACGGACGCACGCATTTAGTCAGCCCCGCAATGGCAGCGGCGGCGGCAGTGTTCGGCAAATTTGTTGATATTCGTCAAGTGGAATTACTTTAAGGAGAAATTATGGCAGGCTTTAAACAGCATTCAGGCATTGTCGTGCCTTTAGATGTGGCAAATGTAGATACCGATGCCATTATCCCAAAACAATTTTTGCAAGCTATCACCCGCGTAGGGTTTGGCAAACATTTATTCCACGAATGGCGTTATCTTGATGCGGCAGGCACACAGCCTAATCCTGATTTCGTGCTGAACTATCCGCAATATCAAGGGGCAAGCATTTTATTGGCACGCAAAAATCTTGGCTGTGGTTCTTCCCGTGAACACGCTCCTTGGGCATTGGCAGATTATGGCTTCAAAGTGATGATTGCGCCAAGTTTCGCGGATATTTTCTATAACAACAGCTTAAATAATCATATGTTGCCAATTCGTTTAAGCGAAGAAGAAGTCGAAGAAATCTTCCAATGGGTGTGGGCAAACCCGGGGAAAGCGATTGATGTCGATTTAGAAAAAATGACGGTAACTGTAGGTGAAAAAGTCTATCCTTTTGAACTGGACGAATTTCGCCGTCATTGCCTATTAAACGGCTTAGACAACATCGGCTTAACCCTACAGCACGAAAACGCCATTGCGGAATATGAGAAAAATATTCCTAACTTCTTAAAATAAACAGGAGGTAGGGTAAAAAATCTCGAATAAATTTCCAAAATCGTGCAAAAAGCGTGTATTCTTTTTGCAAAGAAAAACAAAAAGGATACCGCTATGCAACTTTCCTCAATGCAACAACAGCGTCTATTTGATCTGTTACAAAATTCAACCTTAAAAGATCATTATCAACTTCCAATTATCTTGGAAAATTTACCGAAAAATCTTCGCCAAATTGCAACCGCTATCTATTTTTCTGATTTTGTCGCAGAAATTTTACAGAAATACCCAACTATTTTCGAACAATGGTTACTACAATTACCGCAGTTTACAGATTGTGGTTTGTATCAACAGCATTTACTCGTACAGCTGGAAAATGTAGATGATGAAAACAAGCTGTATCAAATTTTACGCCGTTTCCGCCATTGTGAAATGGCAAAATTGAGCTTTTGTCAAAGTTTAAATCTTGCCAGTGTTGAGCAGATCTTTCATCAGCTTTCCGAATTAGCGGAAGCGATTATTGTGGTGACCAAAGATTGGCTTTATAAAAAGCTCTGTGTTGAATTAGGTACACCGACTAATGCTGAAGGAGAAGCTCAACCACTCATTATTTTGGGAATGGGGAAATTGGGTGGCAGAGAGTTAAATTTCTCTTCTGATATTGATCTGATTTTCACTTATCCGGATCACGGTGCAACGGTAGGTTCCAGAAGAAGTATCGATAATGGACAATTTTTTATCCGTTTGGGGCAACGTTTTATTAAAGCGTTGGATCAAGCTACCATTGATGGCTTTGTTTATCGCGTTGATATGCGCCTGCGTCCTTTCGGCGAAGCCGGCGCATTAGCATTAAGTTTTGCCTCGATTGAGGATTATTATCAAGAACAAGGGCGTGATTGGGAACGTTATGCGATGATTAAAGCGCGCATTATGGGTGAAGATGCCAATGATCCGAATCACCGTTATTTAAGCCAGTTGCTACGCCCATTTGTTTATCGGCGTTATATTGATTTTAGTGCCATTCAATCGCTGCGTGATATGAAGCAGAAAATCAATGCTGAAGTAAGACGACGGGGCTTAGTGGATAATATTAAACTTGGTGCTGGCGGTATTCGTGAAATTGAGTTTATCGTACAAGTATTCCAACTGATTCGTGGTGGTCGAGAAAAGGCATTACAACAAAGAGAGTTACTCCGAATTTTACCGAAATTGGTTGAATTAAATTTACTACAGCCACTTGAAGCAACACATCTATCTCAGGCTTATCTTTTTTTGCGTCGAGTGGAAAATATTCTACAAGCGATTAACGATCAACAGACACAATTATTACCAACCAATGAACAGGATAAACAGCGTTTAATTGATGCCTGTCGAGTTTTTACCTATTTTAACCAGCAGCATCAATTAGTTACTATTGAATACCCGATTTATGACTGGGACAGTTTTTATCAAGTGTTAAGTCAGCATCAACAAAATGTACGTCAGGTGTTCAGCTACTTAATTGGTGAAGAGGATGAAAAAAGTGAGGAATATCAAAGTGATTGGCAAGATTTTCTAGGCATCAATTTTAATCATCAGGATGTGATGACACTATTAGACAAATTAAATTTATCTCATCAGCAAGAAATTGCCGATCATATGTGGCAGTTCAAACAAGAAATGTTACGTAAATCAATTGGTGTGCGTGGTCGAGATGTGTTGGAACAATTACTTCCAATTTTATTTGATGAGATGTTGGCTATGAAAGATGCAGCAGTATTGCTTCCTCGTATTTTAGAAATTATTGCCAAAATTGCGACCAGAACGACTTATCTTGAATTATTGTATGAGAATCCAAATTCACGCGTATTATTAATGAATTTATGTGGCGCATCACCTTTTGTTGCTCGACAAATTGCTGATTATCCATTGTTATTGGATGAGTTATTAAATCCTAATACGTTATTATCTCCACCTCCATTTAGTCAATACCAAGCAGAATTAGAACATTATTTGATACGAATTCCTCAAGAAGATGAAGAACAATTAATTGATGTTTTGCGTCAGTTTAAATTAGCAACGCAGTTACGAGTAGCTGCTGCTGATATTCTAGGTGCTTTGCCAGTGATGAAAGTAAGCGATCATTTAACTTATTTAGCGGAAGCGATTATTGCCAGTGTAGTTAATCTTGCTTGGCGTCAGGTTACACAACGTTTTGGTACACCTAACCACTTACAAAATAATGACAAAGGTTTTTTAGTGGTTGGTTACGGCAAATTGGGGGGTATCGAATTAGGCTATAAATCAGATTTGGACTTAGTTTTCCTCTATGATGCACCAGCAAATAGCGAAACAGTCGGTGGTAAAAGAAATATTGATAGCGGACAGTTCTATTTACGTTTAGCACAAAAAATAAATAGTATTTTCAGTATTCATACAAATTCAGGAATTTTATATGAAATAGATATGCGTTTACGACCTTCCGGTAGTTCAGGCTTATTGGTCAGTTCGATAAAGGCCTTTCACGATTATCAATTAAATGAAGCTTGGACGTGGGAAAAACAGGCTTTGGTGCGAGCAAGACCAGTTTTTGGTGAAACCACTATGAGACAACAATTTACACAGATTCGTCACGATGTGTTATCTACAGAAAAAGAGATAAATCAACTGAAGATTGATGTACGAGAAATGCGAGAAAAAATGTATCAACATTTATCACACACGGAAGCGGGCTATTTTGATATTAAAAAAGATCGTGGTGGTATTACCGATATTGAGTTTATCGCACAGTTTTTAATGCTAGCAAACGCTCCAAAGATACCAGAATTAACAACTTGGTCTGATAATGTACGTATTTTTGAGGATATGGTGAAATATCAAGTTATCACGCCGGAAATTGGTGAAAAACTAACCAAAAGTTATGTTGAATTGCGTAATCATATTCACCATCTAAACCTTGCCGGCAAGAATTCAGTGGTGGAGGCTGAACCGTTTTCTGCAATAAGAGCTTTTATCACTCAAGTATGGCGACAGTTATTTTATTAATAGCAAGATTGTTTTCAATTTGATAGTTTCCACATTTGATGTGGCCTAAATTTTTTAACCGTTTCGGATAGAAGTTCCCCATCCGGAAAGACTAAATTGGGTGCAATATCAAATAAAGGAATAATCACGAACTCCCGATTTTTCATTTCACAATGAGGAACAATTAAGCGAGGATGCAAAATAACTTCTTGATTAAACAGTAAAATATCGAGATCAAGTGTACGCTCTCCCCAACGACGTAATCTGACCCGACCTTGATCGTTTTCGATTGATTGTAATAAATCCAGCAGTGCTAATGGTTCAAGTTCAGTTTCTATTTGTACAACTGCATTAATGTAATCAGGCTGATCTTGAGGCCCTAACGGCTTGCTACCATAAAAAGGGCTAACTGATTTTATTTTCAGCTCCGGATGTTGATTTAAAGTCTGCACAGCACGTGTTAATTGTGCTAAAGGATCACCTAAGTTACTACCTAATGCAATATAAACGTTATTTATCAACTAGTTATCCTCATTTTAGTGGTATTCATTTTCTTTTGGTTGTTTGCCGGATGATAGCGTCGGCGAGATTTACGTTTCCGTTTCTTTTCTTGATGCGGGTGTAATTCCTGCTGTACCTTGATTAATTCTTCACGTTGCATACTGTTGCTTTGTTGATATTCATACCACCAAGCTGCCAATTCAATAGATTCGCCCTGTTCGATTTCGGCACGCATTGCTAATAGATCATAAGCAGCACGAAACTTAGGATGCTCCAATGTAACTTGTGGCTTCTTACCAGTACGTTTAGTGAAAAGTAACTGCAATGACCAAATATCACGGATGGTAGCAGTATGGCGACGTAAAATGGCAACACGTTGACAAATTAGCGTCAATAAATCATTACTAGCAAGAGAATAGGCATCAAAGTTATTTAAACCACCTTCATTCTTCAATATTTCAATACGCTCACGTAACGGATACCAAAAAAAAGCGGCAAACAAAAATGCTGGATTAATACGTAAATGATCGGCAATACGCTCATCAGTGGAACGTAATGCGGTAATAATCATTTTTTCTGTAAATGAGTCATTATTCGCGGTAAAAAATGGAATTAATGCCGGAAAAAGTTGATGAAATAATTGATATTTATAGAGTAATTGATATGTTTTCTCACCCTTCCCAGTTTGTAATAGTTTTAATGACTCATCAAATAAACGTGCCGCTGGAATGTTTTGCAATAAAGATGCCAATTGATAAATCGGTTTTTCACATTGTTTATCAAGAAACATATCCAGTTTTGCCATAAAACGGATAGCTCGCAACATTCTGACTGGATCTTCCTGATAACGTTGAGTTGGATCACCAATCAACATCAATCGACCTGCGCGCAAATCTTTAATACCATTGAAGAAATCATAGAGTTTATCTTTACGGGGATCGTAATAAAATGCATTGACAGTAAAATCACGACGAGCAGCATCATCTTCCAAACTGCCATAAACATTATCACGTAATAACATTCCTTCTGCACTTTGTTTAGCTAATTTATCATTATTAATTTCATCGTGAGCAGCGCGGAATGTTGCAACTTCAATGATTTCTCTACCGAATAAAATATGTGCCAACCTGAAACGGCGTCCAACTAAACGACATTGACGTTGAAATATTCTTTGAATCTGTTCTGGACGCGCACTAGTTGCAACATCGAAATCTTTAGGCATTTTGTTCAATAAAATATCGCGTAAACAACCGCCTACCACATAAGCCTCAAAACCATTACTCTGCAATTTTTCAACAACCTGTAATGCTTGACGGCTAATAAGATGAGGATAAATACCATATTCAGAAGCTTTTAAGTATGGTAATGCTGCTCGTTTAGATTTGTTTTTCACAGAGGAAAATTTCTGCTTAGTTTTTTTCTGACTAACAACAGGAGCAGATGTATGTTTTGTTGAGAAAGTGTTTTGCTGTTCTTCCGTTTTTTGCGGAAACAGTTTTCGAATAAATTTAAAAATAAGACCACCTCAATCTACTTTTAAAAAATATGTAAAAAGTGATATTTTTTATCTATTTTTAAAATAGAAAACTCTCCCTAAACTGGATTAGGGAGAGAAATTTGGCTAATTTCCGCTGTAAACAGCGGTAATTCAATCACTTGGGTATTTTGATGAATTTACCCACCAATCTGTTTTTCGCGAATTTCTGCTAATGTTTTACAATCAATACAAAGATCAGCTGTCGGACGAGCCTCTAAACGCTTTATCCCAATTTCAACACCACAAGATTCACAGTAACCGAAATCTTCAGATTCAATCTTTTTGATAGTACGTTCAATTTTCTTTAATAATTTTCGTTCACGATCACGATTACGTAGTTCTAAACTGAACTCTTCTTCCTGTGTAGCACGATCGGATGGATCCGGAAAATTAGAAGCTTCATCACGCATAAGTGCGACAGTTCTATTTGCTTCTTCCATGATTTGATCATGCCAAGCAGTTAAAATCTTTTTAAAATGAAGAAGTTGCGCTTCATTCATATATTCTTCGCCGACTTTCTCTTGATAAGGTTGCACACCGGCAAGAGCTAAAACACTTAGTGATGATTTTGGCGTAGTTGCCGTCATATTTAAATCTCTCCTAGACACCAAAAAATAAATAACGACTAATAAAACACTCCATATGAAATACTTTTATCAAAAATAGAGCCTTTTTTATACAATTTTCCGTCGATTTTCATACACTTTGGAGTGAGCTATTCCAAAGGACGGTTATAAATATCAGAACTTATACTTTTTAGCAAACAGAATTTTTTAAAATGATGATTATTTAAACGAAGAAATACAGAAAAACAGATATTTTTTGTAAATTTTCGATGAAGCTCACATTTTTACTGCTTATCTTTTGCACATTAATACAGATCTATTATTTTACTCCAGAATAAAAAGGAGGATATGTGGAGCGAATTGCCATTGCTTGTATTGTCAGTTGTTTGGTGATGATGTATTTGCCGTTTGAATGGATTTTTTTAACTAAATTTTGGGGTATTTTTTTCGCTATTACTTCGTCACTGACCGTATTGTTAATAAGAAAGAAAAGTCCGTGGAGTAATGTGATTATTGCAATAATATTTTCGTGTTGTTGGTGTTTATTTTTGATCCAACAACTAATAACTCAAGCGCAATATTTGCATACATTGCCGAAGAAACAGCGTGCGGAAATTTTGATTGAAAAGGTTTTGCACCAACGCGATTATCAAACGGCAATTGCATCATTGAAATTTTCACATAAAGATGAAAAGTATCGGTTTTATTTAAATTGGCAAACACCGCAACAGCTAGCTGCCGGACAGTCTTGGCAAGGAGAGGTGACATTAAAACCTTTAGCATCAAGAGTAAATTTTGGTGGTTTTCAGCGTCAAAAATGGCTGTATGCAAATCATATCGTTGGTTATGCCGTTATTAAAAAAGCAGTTTTTATTGCAGATAATCCCGATTTGCGCGAGCGATTATTGCGGCATAATTTGGATTTATGGCAACAGCAACCACAGTCGGAATTATTTCTTGCATTAGGGTTTGGTGATAAACGTTTTTTAAGCAAGGAAATGCTACAACTGTTTCAACAGACTGGAACAGCGCATTTAATTGCGATTTCAGGATTGCATATCGGTTTGGTAATGTTATTGGGGGTTGCTTTAGCTCGTTGTGTGCAATATTTATTGCCTACTCATCGTATTACACCGTTTTTCCCATTACTATTCGGTGGAATATGCGCTTTGTTATACAGTTATTTAGCCGATTTTTCAATCCCAACTGTCAGAGCAATTATTGCATTGATTTTTCTATTGTGGCTAAGATTTTTTCGAGGTCATTTAAATTGGTGGCAATGTTATGTACGTTGTATCACTATCTTTGTGTTATTAGATCCATTTATTCTATTAAGTGATAGTTTTTGGCTATCTGCATTAGCAGTTTTATGTCTATTGATTTGGAATCACCTATTTCCCCTATCAATTTGGTCAATTCGGGGGAAAAAGCCACACCAATTCGGTAAAATAGTTTATTACATTTTTACTCTTATTCATCTGCAAATCGGGCTTTCCCTACTATTTACACCGATTACAATTTTCTTTTTTTCAGGTTTTAATTTCTTTAATCTATGGATTAATTTGTGGATTGTTCCTATTTTCAGCTTTGTACTCATCCCATTAATTCTATTTTCCATTTTAACATTCAATTACTTCCACAGTTGGACGTTATGCCAGTTTATTGCGCAACAATGTGTTGAAGGCTTAAAGATATTTAAAATTGGCTGGCATCCTATTTCAGAGGTGGAAAATCTCTGGATTAGCTTGGTTTTTCTAGGCTTGTGTTTGATTTGGGGAATGTTCTGTATTCACTATGCTAAATATCAACGAACTAAAGCGGATGAACATCATTGGTTGCCGGCACCAACTTTATTACGTTTAGAGGTGTCTACTTTGGTTGATCGTACCGATTTTCAAACTATTTTGAAAATAATAGGAATGATTTTAGGCATAATGCTATGGCAATTAGGCTTCTATTATTATCAACAATATCGCACCTTATGGATGCTGGAAATGTTGGATGTCGGGCAAGGAATGTCTATTCTGATACAACAAAATGGTAAGGGCGTTTTGTATGATACCGCTGCTTCGTGGCGTGGTGGTAGTATGGCTGAATTAGAAATTATTCCTTATTTACAAAGGCGAGGCATTGTATTGGAAACGATTATTCTAAGTCACGATGATAATGATCATAGTGGCGGTGCTGAAACGCTACTTAACTATTATCCGAACGCAACATTAATCACATCTTCTAAAAAAACATATGCCGAGAGAATCCCTTTGCCGTGTTATAAAGGGATTCAATGGTATTGGCAAAATTTAAATTGGCAAGTAATTGCGCCGTATAAAATAGAGAAAACAGCTAAAAATCATCAATCCTGCGTTATATTACTTAATGATGGAGAACATAATGTACTATTAACAGGTGATCTGGATAAAACTGCAGAATTACTGTATTTAGCTGATTTCCCGATGATTGATATTTTGCAGGTTGCTCATCACGGTAGCCGTACTTCAACCAGTACTGCATTTTTGCAAAAAACACAACCTAAAATAGCATTAATTTCCGCTGGCATAGGCAATCAATGGCATTTTCCACATCAGGAGATTATTTCACGATTACAGCAATTTCAGGTAGATACGCTAGTAACAGCAACAGTAGGACAAATTCTATTACGTTTTACCAAACACGGAGAAATTGAAGTTGAAACAGCGAGAACCTTCTTACAACCTTGGTTTAAGCAGTTACTTTAAGGGCTGATTTGATAAATAACAGAATAAAGGTAGAATAGCGTTTTAAATTTATTTACGGTACAACGCCATTTTATGAATGATAAAGATTTTTCAACAAAAGCGACATTTAAACGTTTATGGCCAATGATTTGGCAATATCGATTAGGTATTTTAATTGCAATTATTGCCTTGGTTTTTAACGCATTAACCGAAGCTGGATTAATCTATTTATTGAAGCCATTACTAGATAAAGGATTCGGTGAGGCAGATCTGTCATTCCTAAAATGGTTGCCAATCATCGTTATCCTGCTTATTTTTTTACGAGGTATTACCAGTTTTGTTTCCGATTATTGTCTTTCGTGGGTGTCGGGCAATGTAGTAATGGTAATGCGCAGAATGTTATTTAAACATTTAATGTATATGCCGGTCAGTTTTTTTGACCATCAAGCGGCAGGGAAACTGCTTTCACGCATCACTTATGATTCCGAACAGGTCGCGAACTCCTCTTCCAACGCCTTGATTACTATCGTGAAAGAGAGTGCTACCGTGGTTTCATTGCTGGGGTTAATGCTTTATACCAGTTGGCAGTTGTCGTTGGTGCTTTTCGTGGTCGGGCCTATTATTGCAGTATTAATCAGTGTGGTATCCAAGCATTTTCGCCGTTTAAGTAAAAATATGCAGAATTCAATGGGCGAATTGACGGCAAGTGCAGAACAGATGCTGAAAGGGCATCGTGTCGTGCTTTCTTTTGGTGGTCAACAAGTTGAAGAACAACGTTTTGATTTAGTCAGTGATGATATGCGTCGTAAAAGCCTGAAAATGATGGCAATGAGTGCCATTTCAGATCCTATTGTGCAAATTATTGCCTCTTTTGCATTGGCGGTAGTGCTATATTTGGCAACAATACCAACAATGATGGGGGGACAACTTACCGCTGGTGATTTTACGCTTGTTTTTTCATCAATGTTTGCTTTATTAAGACCTTTAAAATCTTTAACCAATGTGAATGCACAATTCCAACGTGGAATGGCAGCTTGCCAGACTTTATTCTCTATTTTGGATTTGGAAACAGAACAAGATAATGGCAAATTTGTAAGTGAAAAAGTTAGTGGTGATATTGCTTTTAAAGATGTCAGTTTTTACTATCAAGGCAAGGATGAACCGGCACTTTCTCATATTTCGCTTAATATTCCTGCTGGAAAAACAGTGGCATTAGTAGGGCGTTCAGGTTCAGGTAAATCAACAATAGCCAATCTCATTACACGCTTTTACGATGTCCAACAAGGTGAAATTACACTTGATGGGCGTAATATTAAAGATTATACCTTAGCGAATTTGCGTCAGCACTGTGCCATTGTTTCGCAACAGGTTCATCTTTTTAATGATACTATCGCAAATAATATTGCTTATGCGGCAACAGAAAAATATAGTAGAGAACAAATTATTGCGGCAGCAAAAGCAGCTCACGCAATGGAATTTATTGAAAAAATGGAACACGGTTTGGACACTATGATCGGAGAAAACGGTGTTTCACTTTCGGGCGGACAACGCCAACGTTTAGCAATTGCAAGAGCATTATTAAGAAATGCTGCAGTATTAATTTTAGATGAAGCTACCTCTGCCTTAGATACGGAGTCTGAACGTGCGATCCAAAATGCATTGGATGGTTTGCATCAACATAAAACATTGTTGGTAATAGCACACCGTTTATCAACGATTGAACGAGCAGATGAAATTATTGTCATTGATCAAGGAGAGATTGTTGAAAGGGGAACGCATCAACAGTTGCTGCAATATGGGCAAATCTATGCTCAATTGCACAAAATGCAATTTGAAGGTTAAGAGGTTTATAAAAGAAACAGTATGAAATTCTGGTATCAACAATCGTGGTTGCAATGGTTATTATTACCTTTCTCTTGGGTATTCCAATTGGCGACATATTTACGACGGAAAGCCTATCAAAAAGGTATTTTTACCTCTTGGAAAGCACCTTGCACGGTTGTAGTGGTTGGTAATTTATCGGTAGGCGGAAATGGGAAAACCCCATTGGTGATTACATTAGTGGAACAATTACAACGACAGGGAATCCGTGTTGGTGTGATTTCTCGCGGATATGGCGGTGAAAGCACTGAATATCCGTTTTTGGTTTGTGCCTCTTCCGATGCTAAAAAAGTGGGCGATGAACCGGTATTGATTGCACAACGTACATCTGCGCCGGTTGCGATTTCACCTGATCGCCGACAAAGTATCGAACTGTTGCATAAAGCGTACCATCCACAAGTGATTATTAGTGATGATGGTTTGCAGAATTATAAATTACAGCGTGATCTTGAATTGGTGGTGGTGGATGGTGAGCGTCGTTTCGGTAATGGGTTATTATTGCCGGCTGGTCCGTTACGAGAGTTGCCAAAGCAACGATTAAAAACGGTTGATGCGGTGATTTGTAATGGCGGTACTGCACAAGATAATGAAATTTTGATGACATTGCGCAGTGGCGAAGCGGTCAATTTGCTCACCAATGAGAGAAGAGCATTAACTCAATTTACGCAAGTAAATGCTGTTGCCGGAATTGGTTACCCACCACGTTTTTTCACCAGTTTGGAACATCAAGGAATCACGCTGTTATCAAGTACTGCCTTCCCGGATCACTACTCTTTTCAACCATCGGATTTTTCTGCATTTGATCAAAGTGATATTCCTCTGTTGATGACCGAAAAAGACGCAGTGAAATGTCGTAAATTTGCACAAAAGCATTGGTGGTATGTGGAAGTTACGGCGGAAATTAAGAAAGAGCAATTAGAAAATTTAATTGCAAAGATTATTGCTAAGGTAAATAAATGAAACAAAAAGTGATTAGTATGTTGGCGTGCCCACACTGCCATCAACCGCTGTTGCTTGATGAGCAACAACAACGTTTAATTTGCGAAAATGAACAATTTGCCTATCCAATTATGAACGGTATTCCAGCACTGTTGCCAGAAAATGCAGTGTCGTTAAAGCAAGATAATCAAAACCAAACAGTGAAGGAGATATAAAATGAGATTCAGTGTCATTATTCCGTCACGGTATGCCTCTAGTCGTTTACCGGGTAAACCACTGAAAGATATTGCAGGTAAACCTATGATTCAACACGTTTGGGAAAAAGCGCAATTAGCTGGAGCAACAAGGGTAATTGTTGCGACTGATCATCCCGAAATAGAGCAAGTAGTGAAAGCCTTTGGTGGAGAAGTTTGCCTCACTTCAGATAAACATAATTCCGGCACTGAACGGTTAGCAGAAGTAGTGACAAAATTGGCATTGCCTGATGATGAAATCGTGGTCAATATTCAAGGAGATGAACCTTTGATTCCACCGGTAATTGTAAAACAGGTAGCTGAAAATTTAGATAAATATCAAGTAAATATGGCAACTTTATCAGTGAAAATTGATGAAGCTCAGGAGCTATTTAATCCGAATGTAGTGAAAGTATTAACTGATAAAAACGGTTATGTGCTTTATTTCTCTAGAGCGGTAATTCCGTGGCATCGGGATCAATTTGCTGGCGTATATCAACAACCACAAGAAATTAAACATTTTGAATTACTTACTAATTTGTATCAACGTCATATCGGCATTTATGCCTATAGAGCAGGCTTTATTCGCCAATATGTGACGTGGCAACCGACAGCATTAGAACAATGCGAATCATTAGAACAACTGAGAGTCTTATGGAACAGTGAAAAAATTCATTGTGAACTTGCGTTGGAAATTCCGGCAGTAGGTGTAGATACTGAAGAAGATTTATTAAAAGTTCGTGCAATTTTGTCCTGTTAAACGATGTTTGATGCAAAAAAATTTCTTGCCGATGTTTCGGAAAATCCTGGCGTTTATAGGATGTATGATCGGAATAACACTGTTATTTATGTCGGCAAGGCAAAAAATCTCAAAAAACGGCTTTCCAGTTATTTCCGCAAAAATGTTAATAGCAAAAAAACGGAAGCACTGGTTGCTTCGATCGATCATATCGATACAACGATTACCCATTCGGAAACGGAAGCATTGCTGCTTGAACATAATTTCATCAAGCAGTATCAGCCTCGTTACAATGTGTTGTTACGAGATGATAAATCCTATCCCTATATTTTATTAACTCACGAGCGTCATCCACGAATTACCTCATATCGTGGTGCAAAAAAAATCGCCGGTGAGTATTTTGGGCCTTATCCGCACTCTTCCGCTGTGCGAGAAACCTTATCATTGATGCAGAAGTTATTCCCGATTCGTCAGTGTGAGAACAGTGTTTATAACAACCGTTCCCGTCCTTGCTTGCAGTATCAAATTAAACGCTGTTTGGCACCTTGTGTTGCCGGATATGTAACGGATGAAGAGTATCAGCAACAGGTGGAGTTGGCTCGCCTGTTTTTGCAAGGTAAAGATCAGCAGGTGGTGACCCATCTGATTGAAAAAATGGAGCAGGCGAGCAACAGATTAGATTTTGAAGCGGCGGCACGTTATCGCGATCAGATTCAGGCGGTGCGATCTGTAATGGAAAAACAGTTCGTCAGTAATGATCGTTTGGATGACATCGATATTATCGCGATTGCGTACAAATCCGGATTGGCTTGTGTGCAAGTGTTGTTTATTCGTCACGGAAAAATATTGGGAAATCGTAGTTATTTCCCGAAAATTCCGGCAAATACGCAGATTGCTGAAGTTATTGAAACTTTTTTAGGGCAATTTTATTTACAGGCACATCAAGGGCGGAGTATTCCCGATTCGATTGTGATTGATCACTCTTTAGCCGGAAAAGAGATGTTACAAACGTTATTGAGTGAACAGGCAGGGCGTCAAGTTCAGATTCAAGATAAAGTAAAAGGCGAGAAAAACCGTTATTTACAGTTGGCGCAAACTAATGCTTCGGTGGCATTAACAACGCAATTAAAACAACAAGGCAGAATAGAAGAGCGTTATCAAGCGTTGCAACAGTTGCTGCATATGGACAAAATCCAACGAATGGAGTGTTTCGATATTAGCCATACAATGGGTGAAAATACGATTGCTTCCTGTGTTGTTTTTGGTTCGGAAGGGCCGTTAAAGTCGGATTATCGCCGTTTTAATATTGAAGGTACACACGGTGATGATTATGCGGCGATGGAGCAGGCATTGAAGAAAAGATACGATAAAGATCTCACGGCAGAGAAGATCCCTGATATTATTTTTATTGACGGTGGCAAAGGGCAGCTTAATCGTGCTTTGGCAGTGTTTGAAAATCTGAATGTGAGTTGGAATAAACACAAGCCGTTATTAATCGGCGTGGCGAAAGGGGTTGATCGTAAAGCCGGTTTGGAAACCTTGTTAATCGGTAACAGTGAACGGGAGATTCATTTAGAACCGGATAATTTAGCACTACATTTGATCCAGCATATTCGAGATGAATCACATAATCACGCTATTTCCGGACACCGTAAAAAACGGCAGAAAGCATTTATTCAGAGCGGTTTGGAGAGTATTGAGGGCGTTGGTGCAAAACGACGTCAAGCACTGTTGAAATATCTTGGCGGTTTGCAGGGGGGTCGTGCCGCTACGATAGATGAATTGGCTTCCGTACCCGGAATTTCACGTTCATTAGCTGAAAAAATCTTTGAAACACTAAAACATTGATATTGAATATAGGCAATTTAACTCAATATGCTTTACAATAGTCACGTTTGGTATTAAATCGATCTGGTGATCAAGATGAAATTGAATATTCCCACTTTTTTGACCTTTTTTCGTGTTATTTTAATCCCGTTTTTTATCGTTCTGTTTTATTTTCCATTTAGTTGGGCGCCGTTTTGGACTGCACTTATTTTTACCATAGCCTCTGTGACCGATTGGTTAGATGGTTATTTAGCGCGTAAATGGAAACAAACAACCCGTTTTGGCGCATTTCTTGATCCGGTAGCAGATAAAGTTATGGTTGCCGCTGCATTGGTGTTAGTGGTTGAACATTATCATACTTTTTGGATTACGATTCCGGCGATTATTATGATCTCTCGTGAAATTATTATTTCAGCTTTGCGAGAATGGATGGCGGAATTGGGTGATAGAAATAAAGTGGCAGTGTCTTGGTTAGGAAAAGTGAAAACCACATCACAGATGATTGCGCTTATCGGATTGTTATGGCGTTATAATCCGACAATGGAAATTATTGCTACAATTGCGTTGTATGTTGCGGTTATCTTGACAGTTTGGTCGATGTGGCAATATTTGACTTTAGCGAAAGAAAGTTTATTGCAGGAATAACGATTTATTCGATGAAAATAAAACCTAGTGTTTGTCGCACTAGGTTTTTTTGATCCTAAATTAGCTTGATTTATGTTCCAGTAACAGCGTTGCACCTTTTGCGATCATTCTGAGTTGTAGAATGACGCGTTGTTTCAATGCCTCTCGTTCTTGATTATTCATATCCAAAGCGTGCGAACCGGCGGTAAAAACAATAGTAACCATCCCTTCGGATTGCGCTTTGGCAATATCAGCGGGGATATCCTTATCTTTGTTCATAATATATTCTGCCAGTTCAGCAACAAAATGATTGATTTCTCGTGAGGCTGCCGTTCTGAACTCTTGAGATGTACCGGAGCTTTCACGCAACAGAAGGCGGAAAACATTAGGACGGTTGGCAATAAATTCAAAAAATGTTTCAACGGAAATAGCAATAACACTCCCGCCATCCTCAATCCGTTTTCTAGCTTGGCGCATCAGTTGCCGTAGAATTAAGCCGGCTTCATCGACCATACTTAATCCTAATTCATCCATATCCTTAAAATGGCGATAGAATGAAGTTGGCGCAATGCCGGCTTCTCGACTGACTTCACGGAGACTTAAATTGGAAAAACTTTTTTCAGCACTGAGCTGATCAAACGCGGCATCGATTAACGCACGTCTGGTTTTCTCTTTTTGTTTGGCTCTGATTCCGCTCATTTTTAAGCATCTTTAGTTGCTGTAACAAGTAACGGTTTAATATTGTTGCCGATTAACTCCGCAACTCGTTGATAACGGGCTTTCAATGGTGAACCGGGACGATAAATTAAGCCGATGGTGCGATAAGGTCTAGGATTGGTACAAGGAATATATTTAACACCCTCGCGCGAACGTTCATTTAAAATTGCCAACTCCGGCATAAAGGTAATACCGGCATTAGCGGCAACCATATTGCGTAATGTTTCTAAACTTGTTGCTTGATAGTGAGTATTCTCTTTTGCACCGGCGACAAAACAGTAACCTAATGCTTGATCGCGGAAGCAATGACCATCGTCCAACATTAGAATTTCATATTGTTTGAGTTTTTCAAGCGGAATTTCATCCTCTTTAGCGAGCGGATGTTGATCAGAAACCGCAATTAACATTGCTTCATCATAAATAGGAATTTCAATAAATGCAGAGGTATCTTTTACTAATGCGACAATTGCACAATCGATTTGACCTTTTTCAAGTTGCTCCAATAATTGATGTGTTTGCGCTTCATAAAGATAAACTTCCAATTCAGGGAAAGATTCACGCAACATCGGAATGACATAAGGCAATAAATAAGGTCCAATAGTTGGAATCATTCCCATATGGAGCGGACCTGTCATATCTTTACCTTGGTTACTTGCCATTTCCCTTAATAACTGAACCTCTTTTAGCACATTGCGTGCCTGATCAACTAATAATAATCCGGATTGAGTGAAAAGCACTTTACGGCTGGTTCTTTCTAATAGAAGAATACCCAATTCATCTTCCAATTTTCTAATTTGACCACTTAATGTCGGTTGGCTCACGTGGCAGGCATCGGCAGCCTTACGGAAATGTTTATGATCGGAAAGTGCCACTAAATATTCAAGATCCCTAAGATTCATAACGACTCCTTTATAGGTAGTAACGATTAAAAAATAAATTTTAATTGAAACAAACTATAACACAATTATTGGCGAGTACAACTGCTTTGTGGATTGCTTAACCACTGTTTTATCAGATCTTCGGTAATGAGTTTATGTGACCAAAGACTGGTAATATCCGGTTGTGGAAATTGATTATGGTTATAGGCAATTAATTGTTTAAAATCAAAAGCGGCGTGCGGGTAATCATTAATCAATAACAGGGCAAAATAGCCGTCTTCCGACCAGCAAATTTGTAATTTCCGTTCTATCTGTTTTTGTTCGACTGCGGCAACATTATAGATATGCAAACTATCGACAATCGCCTCTTTTTGTTGGGTATCTATGGCATAGAAATAACCACTATCACCATCATCTTCAAAAATCACAGCTAAATGTGGCTGTTGTGTGGAGTGTGTGCCAATTTGTTTAGATTGGCTAATTAATAATTTGTCTTCAAGAGTCAGATAAAGCATAAGTTCCTCAACTAAGGTAGTGTTGATAAGTGTTGTTCAAGTATCGTAATGCATTCGGCCAATATTGTTTGTTCTTGTTCAGTGAAACGCGCGAAATGAGGACTATCAATATCTAATACGCCGATAATTTCCCCATTTTTATGTAAAGGCAGAACAATTTCAGAATTGCTGGCATTATCACAAGCGATATGACCATCAAATTGATGTACATTATCAATTCTTAATATCCTATTTTGGGCAACGGCTTGACCGCAAACACCTTGACCGACAGCAATTCGATTGCAAGCAATTTTACCTTGAAAAGGGCCTAAAGTAAGAATATTTTGTGCATTTAACAAGTAAAACCCGACCCAATTAATATCAGCAAGTTGTTGATTTAATAGTGCAGAAGTATTGGCCAGCACACTGATTAAGTTATCATCATCAGCAATTAAAGATTGTAAATTATGCGGTAGATGTTGCAAATCGTTATCGGAAAACGAAAACATAAATTCTCCTTATAATAAAAAGACGAAAGATAAAATGATCCGTCCTCGAAAAGTTGGACTACTATTTTAAGGACTGAAGTCTGTATCAAACAGGACTCAGTTCATTTAATGTTAATTGTATTCTGTCCTCATTGTAATAACGAACATATTTTTTGATAACAAATTCCAGTTCTTAAATGCTTTCGAACGTTTTGCCATAAAAACATTCTACTTTTATCCGACTAAATAGCGTGATTTTTTCATCGCAGGTCGTCCTTTAGGTTTGGGGTGTAATCTTTCTATACCGGATTGTTGAACAATTACCAATCATTGTCTAATGACACCCGAATTAGCAATACTAAAATTTCTCTGTTTTGAATAGTTTGTATGACTTGATATTTAAAGTCTGGGGGTATGGTACGTTTGGTATGCAGCACGGCTAAACCATTTATACTAGAATATTGAGCAATTCAATGTCTTAATGTTCGTTTAGGTACTGTAAATGTACGACAGGTGAAAGAAAGACTTTCGTGGGTGTTGAAAGTAGAAATCAACAGCTTGTTGTTTAAATGTTTGGTTGTATTTGGTCATAAAAAATCTGCACCTCTATGTTGGATAATAAGTCCAATTTTTGGGGTGCAGATCAAAAACTCTTTTGGCTGTTTGAAATGTTAATAATTAAATTACCAACCTTTTACAACAGAATCTTTGAATTCCGTCATTGCTTTTTTATAAACTTCTTCCGTATTGTATGCCTTAACGAAGTTTTGAACATCCGGATCAGCTTTATTATCTTCACGTGCAACAATGATATTGACGTATGGAGAATCTTTATCTTCTACAAATACAGCGTCTTTACTTGGATATAAACCGGCAGCGCCTGCAAAGGTATTATTGATGATAGCGAGATCAACCTGACCTAAAGTACGAGGGATAAGGTTGGCATCAAGAGTTTTGATGTTTAAATTTTTTGGATTATCAACAATATCCAATGTGGTAGGTGTTAAACCAGTACCTTCTTTAAGTTTTAATAAACCCTGTGCTTGTAGTAATAACAAGGCACGGCCACCATTGGTAGGATCGTTAGGAATCGCTACAGTTGCACCGTCTTTTAATTCCTTAACATCTTTGATTTTTTTAGAATAAGCGGCAATAGGATAGACAAAAGTATTTCCTACGATAACTAAATCAGTCCAACCACGATCTTTCATTTGCGAATCTAAATATGGTTTATGTTGGAAAGCATTTGCATCAATAAGTTTATTTTCAAGTGCCGCATTTGGCGTTACGTAATCAGTAAATGGCACTAATTCCACGTCTAGACCATATTTATCTTTTGCGATTTGTTTTGCTGTTTCAGCAACACTCATTTCAGGGCCGACTTGAATGCCCACTTTGATTTTCCCATCTTTAGCGAAAGCAGAGGATGAAAATGCAATAGCTACAGATAATGCACTGATAGTTAAGATGTTTTTGATTTGCATAGAAATCTCCTTCAAGATATTTATTTATGATTAAAGTAACGAACAAGATGATCGCCAATAGTTTGGATAAGTTGCACCATAATGACAAGAATTACAATGGTTGCAACAAGAATCTCCGGCACATAAGTTTGGTAACCGTACTGAATGCCTACATAACCTAAGCCGCCACCGCCGACAGTACCTGCCATAGCAGAATAGTTCACTAAGGAAACCAGTGTTATTGTGAGAGAATTAATGATACTAGGTAATGCTTCAGGTAATAAGAATTTGGTAATAATTTGCAGATTATTTGCTCCCATCGCACGTGCTGCTTCGGTTAAGCCGGCAGGAATTTCCATCAAGGCACCCTCAACCAAACGAGCCATAAAAGGAATGGCAGAAATAGTTAAAGGTACAATAGCGGCGGTTGTCCCAATAAAAGTGCCTAAAATAAACATAGTAAATGGAATAATTGCTACAAGTAGAATGACAAATGGAATTGAACGACCAATATTGACAATAGCACTTAAAGCAAGATTTAGACTTTTATTTTCTTTAATTTGTCCTGGACGAGTAATAAATAGGATAACTCCGAGTGGAATACCAAAAACAGCAGAGAAAAAACCAGAAGCAAACACCATATAGAGTGTTTCTAAAGTAGCATTACCAATTAAAGTCCACACCTGTGGCGTTAAAACATCAAACATAACCCAATACCTCAACACGAACATTATGCTCGATTAAATAAATTTTAGCTTGTGTAATTGCATCTTCTTCACCTTCCACTTCGGCAATAACAAATCCGAATTTGACACCGCCGGCATAATCAATTTGTGACGTTAAAATACTGAGATCGATACCGAATTTTTTTGATGCTAATGACAACAATGGAGCATCAACGGAACGACCAGTAAATTCAAATTTTATCAATGGATAGGATTCTGGTGAACGAGGTGAATCGCTAAGTTGTGCCAAATATTCATCCGGTAAATTAATGTGAAAAGTAGAGTGGATAAAATCTTGTGCCAATTGTGTTTTTGGATTAGAAAAAATTTCACTGACAGACCCTTGCTCCACCAATGATCCTTTATCAATAATGGCTACGTGATCACAAATTTTTTTCACAACGTCCATTTCGTGTGTGATTAATAGAATAGTGATGCCTAAATTACGATTGATCTCTTTAAGCAATTTTAAGATAGATTGTGTAGTAGCAGGATCCAATGCACTTGTTGCCTCATCACAAAGTAACACTTTCGGATCGTTTGCTAATGCGCGAGCAATTGCAACACGCTGCTTTTGACCGCCGGATAGATTACTCGGATACATTTCTTTTTTATCAGATAATCCGACCATATCCAGTAAACTGTTTACTTTACTATGAATTTGTTCTTTTGGTGTGCCGTTCAACTCCAAGGGCAATGCAATATTGCCGAATACAGTACGAGAGTTTAACAAATTGAAATGTTGGAAAATCATTCCGATTTGACGGCGAGCTAACACTAATTGGCTTGATGTTAGCTGCATAAGATTTTGTCCATCAACAAGCACATTCCCACTAGTTGGGCGTTCAAGTAGATTAACACAGCGAATCAGTGTACTTTTACCTGCGCCGGATGCACCGATAACTCCGACAATTTTACCTTTAGGAATGTCCAATGAAACATTGTCTAAAGCCGTCAGCTGTTTATCTCCAAGCTGAAAAATTTTATAGATATTTTCTAATTTGATCATTTTGTACTTAAATTAAGTTAATGAAGAAAATTAGCGTTATTCTAGACGTCTAGATAGCTATGTCAATAAAATTTTTATAAGATTTAGCTATTAGATAGTAAAATTTAGTACATACAGTTAAGCTAAAAAGAGTAATGGTATTAAAAAAGATAAGTAAAATTAAAGGTAAATATGATGAAAAAAGCAATATTTTTAGATCGTGATGGCACTTTAAATATTGATTATGGCTATGTACACGACATTGATCATTTCCATTTTATTGAAGGAGGTATAGATGCATTAAAGGAATTACAAGATATGGGATATGCTTTAGTGATTGTTACCAATCAATCAGGAATTGCTAGAGGATATTTTACCGAAAAAGAGTTTAATCAATTAACAGAGTGGATGGATTGGTCACTAGAAGATAGAGGTGTGCATTTAGAAGGCATTTATTATTGTCCACATCATCCGAAGGGTATCGGTAAATACAAAAAAGAGTGCGATTGTCGTAAACCAAAAGCAGGCTTATTGTTGGAGGCAATTGCAGATTTGGACATAGATCCTCAAAAATCTATTATGATCGGTGATAAGTTGGATGATGTTATTGCCGGTAAAAAAGCAAATGTGGGAACAACTATTTTAGTAAAAACGGGAAAAACAATAACTGAAGAAATAGCAAGGCAGGCTGATTATCTAATTGATTCTATTGCTTATTTACCCGCATTAATCAAAGAGAAAATTTCCAATAAAGATTAAAAAATAGTCGCTTGAAATTTTTCTTAGAAAAAAGACTTGCACAAGGTTTTGAAATGCTTATAATACGCCACCGCAACGACGCTGAAGTGTGAAGTTAAAAAGAAAGCGTCGTTTTTTGTTCTTTAAAAAAACTATCAGACA